>CALHRQ010000202.1 GCA_938038175.1 uncultured Granulosicoccaceae bacterium
TGTATAGTTCAGCTAAGTGTATAGTGATGAATTATTAGCGTATTTCAAGCGTCTATATTTCATGCGTCTAAGTGAAACCGTTTTGAATTAGAATAAACATGTTTCTCCCGCACTTTAATGATTAAATAAGTACTTTTAAGTCTAAATAGCAGGACGAAACCCGGCGATCTCATTTGAACTTGCAGCGTATAAAATATTTCCTGGTACTCTGTGAAAAACTGCATTTTTCAGATGCTGCTCGTCAGTTACGTATATCTCAACCAGCGTTGTCAAAAGCAATCAAGCAGCTGGAACAGGAACTTGGCCTTCGCTTGATTCGACGTGAAGGTAAAAATACACACCTGACTGTTGCAGGTGAGAGTATGCGGAGCCGCTTTGAACAGCTGATTAGTCTTAGTTCAGAGATCGAAGCTGATATCAGACAGTTCGCGGAAGGGGTAAACAACAACATTCGGGTCGTTATCGTGCATCCGGTCAATTTCGAACCCTTGGCGCACTTTTTTGCCGACCTGATTAAGACTCAAACACAAGTGCGGCTTAGCATTATTGATGTAACTTCAGAACAAGCAGTGGATCTTCTAGCCAATGGTGCATGCGATCTAATGATCAGCTGCGCTGCACATGTGGATGGCACGCGTTTCAGAAAAATCGCGCTATATAACCAGTATGTGATTTCCAAAGATGTTATAAGCAGGCTTAATCAAAATAGCGCTTCTCATGGGCGATTAATTTCTGTAGGCAAAAATAATGTTCAGCTTTCATCTGCAGCGGCTTTAGTTTCTACAGATTTACATAATGATAATCCCGACAATGCCGCGCCTACATTCTTCAGAAGATCTGATGAGCAAAGCGCTATCAGTGTTTCTCAATTACTCTGGGCCAGACAGCTGGCTGAAGCGGGGGCTGGGGTCGATCTACAGCCTGGAACTGCAAGTGCTGATGTTGCGGGTTGGTGTCAACCCACTACATGTGAAGCTGATGTGGTTTCAGTAAATGTGGTGTTACCGATTGGAAGAAGAGACAATAAAACGATTGAGTTAATCGTTGGTAAGATGAAATCATTCCATTGGCCCACGACATAAATGTAGCCAGAATAAATACGAGACGATGTAAATAGTGCATTAAAATACATCAATCGCAATGAACTTCACACAATGTGTTGAAAACTATTGGTAAAAAAGAGACAATGGTCACGGTCTGTTGCGAAAAGTAGACAATTTGGTTCAGGTCACTTTGAGATCTTTGGTTTTAAGTTTACAAACACAGTGTGATTAATTGATAACATTTAGTTATTAAACTGATAACACATTGTGCTGTTAACTTAAACTAATCTCTAGTTCGCTACTTGATGACTGTTCATCGGTTCAACTTACGTAATGTGTATTTTTGGTCAATGATTTAGTACTGTTTAATCGAGCCAAGGGGCTTTTTACTGTAAGCAATTTTTAATTGAGGAAAACTTGTTATGACTAAGCTATTGAAGACTGGCATGGCTATGCTGCTTGTTGCTGCTATGAGTGTTGTTGCTGGTTGTGCGGCAGTGCCTTCTGGTGGTGGTGATTCTGCTCTTGTGGGTGATCTGCTTACTGAGCGCTCTGTACTTCGAGCTCTTTATGCAGAGCCTGACTTGACAGGTGCTCCAATTTCAGTGGGTTGTGTTGACGGCATCGTTACATTGACCGGTACTGTAAAGTCTGAGCTGGAGCGCTCACTCGCAGAACGCATTGCGAAAGGTGTTGATGGTGTTACAGCGGTACAAAACAACCTGATTACATCCTCATAAGAGATTGTGCAGGTTGTTGTATGGATGTATCCTTTGTGGCCTCTACCCATTGTGGTAGAGGCTTCATGATTGGATCATTTGTTCAAGGTATTAAAACAGTATGTCTAGATTATGGTGCATGCTAGCACTCACCACACTTATGGGCTGCCAAACAGCACCTCAAAAACCCGCCGCTAAAGAGATTTTCATTAAAGCTTCAGAGTCGATGAAGCCGTTTTACCAGTGCGCAGTTCTGGGCGGGCTTAATAAGAACTCTGAGGAAATCGATAAAGGTTTTGATGAAGCTGTGTCGATTGGCGAAAAGAACAAACTCACACCTGGTCAGATGATGACCGTATATCAATCTGTGAAAAAAAAGCAAGATCTGGAGATTGAGGATCGAGCTATGGTTTATGCACTCGAGCGTGCACCTAACCGCACGCCATCGATAATGGGTAACGCGTTACCACCGGTTAAGCCAATTGACCTTGATCGTGTGCGCGCTGCTAATGAACTGTTTGGTGATCAATGTCTGGGCTAATTATTATTCTTTCAGTATAAGAATCGCTCTAAAATCATTAACGTTTGTGTGCGTCGGGCCTGTTACCACCAGTCCATTTGCTTCTTTAAAGTACGACCATGCATCGTTTGTGTCCAGATAGGTTGCAGCTTTTAGTTGGCACTTTTCTGCATTCTTAGCAACTCTTGGCGACCAGATAGCACCTGCATTGTCTTCGCTACCGTCGATTCCATCTGTATCACAGGCTAAAGCATAAACCTTTGAGTTTGGACCAATGGCTTCAGAAAAGCCAAGTAGGAATTCGGCGTTTCTGCCTCCGCGACCAACTTTGCTACGCAATGTAACCGTAGTTTCACCGCCGGAAATCAAGATCGCAGGGGCTCGAACTGGCTGATCAAATTTCAATACTTGCTGCGTGATACCAGCCATGACTTTACCCACTTCTCTTGCTTCACCTTCTATTGCATCACCCAGGACAAGTGGGTTAAAACCTTGGCTTTTTGCGAGACTAACAGCCGCTTCAATAGATTTCTGTGGAGTACAGATCACCTTTGTGTCTAGATTCTGCATTCGAGGATCGGCAGAGTCTGGTGTAGCTGATTCGTCGCTATCCAGAAACGATTTCACCTGTGCAGGAATTTGGATGCGATAACGTTGGATAATATCTCTGGCATCTTGAGATGTCGAATGATCAATGACGGTTGGGCCGGATGCAATGGTGGAAGGGTCGTCTCCTGGCACATCTGATATGGCTATAGTGACAAGCTTTGCAGGGTAGGCTCTGGCCGCTAATCGCCCACCTTTGATACCAGAAAGATGCTTGCGCACAATATTCATCTCGGTAATGCCAGCACCTGAAGCTAGCAGAGCTTGATTGACAGCCTGTTTGTCCTCCAGTGAAAGCGTTCCTCCGGGGCAGCTCAGCAAGGCAGATCCGCCACCGGAGATCAGCACAATTACAAGGTCATCTGATGTGAGCCCGGAGACGAGGTCGAGTATTTTGCGAGATGCAGCCTCACCTGCGTTATCGGGTACAGGGTGATTTGCTTCAACAATCTTGATGCTCTGGCAAGGGAGCATCGAGCCATACGGAACGACCACTAATCCTTCAAGACCGCTGTCAAAGAACGGTTCATGGTTGTTTGCTTTATGCTGATCGGTTTTATCCCTCGAATTTTCAAACCAATGCTTCTCAAGCGCTACCGCCATGGCAGCAGAGGCTTTTCCTGCACCGACAACTATCGTTCTACCAACAGGTTTTTCTGGTAAGTACGAGCCGATGATCTTTGAAGGCTGCGCTGCTGCCACCGCTGCGTCAAACAACTTACGCAGCAGATCTTCGTATCGGTTAGTACCTGTCCTGTCTCCTGTCATGGCTATATCTAGCAATCCAGAGTGGTATCGCGCTCCCAGGGTGACAGGTGCTGAGAATATTTCTGCCAGTCGTTATTTTTCAGCTTTATATAAGCTTCGGAAAATTCTTCACCCATTGCCTGCTGCAAGGTTTTGTCTTTGGAAAAGCAGCGAATCGCGTCAAGCAGGTTAAGTGGCAGTGATTTGATCCCTTTTGCTTTGTGAGATTCGGTGTACATGTCAATGTCTAATCGCTTACCTGGGTCGGTTTCGTTTTCGATGCCATTTAAACCAGAGGCAAGAATGCCTGCCTGCAATAAGTACGGGTTGGCAGCGCCATCGGCTAAACGAAATTCAATACGACCCTCGTCAGGTATTCTGACCATGTGCGTGCGATTGTTACCACCATAGGAAATTGAACTTGGTGACCAGGTTGCGCCCGATAATGTTGCTGGTGCGTTGATACGTTTGTAAGAATTAACGGTGGGGTTGGTCACACAGGCAAGGCCTTCTGCATGTTTCATCAGCCCACCTAAAAAGTGATATCCCATATCCGAGATACCAAGCTCACCTTTTTTATCATGGAATAAATTCTTTTTACCGGTTTTGTTCCAGACGGATATGTGTACATGGCAGCCGTTGCCGGTCAGGTTGGCAAAAGGCTTGGGCATGAATGTGGCGCGCAAATCGTGTTTTTCTGCAATGGATTTGACCATGAATTTGAAAAAAGCATGCTGATCAGCCGTTGTCACCGCATCGTTAAAATCCCAGTTTATTTCAAACTGACCATTGGCATCTTCATGATCGTTTTGATAAGGCCCCCAACCCAGCTTTACCATTGTGGAACAAATTTCAGCGATGACGTCAAAGCGACGCATGATTGCGGATTGATCGTAGCAGGGCTTTTCCTGTGTATCTCGCACATCTGAGATGGCCGTACCATCGCCACTGATGAGGTGGAATTCTGGTTCTACACCTGATTTAAGCAGCATGCCTTTGTCTGCAGCCTGGGCCATCAAACGTTTAAGCACGTTGCGCGGTGCCTGCGCTACAGGTTCACCTGCCATCCAGGGATCACCTGCGAGCCATGCAACTTCTGGTTTCCATGGGAGTTGAATAGCGGACTCGGCATCTGGCATCACAAACATGTCAGGATGTGCTGGCGTCATATCGAGCCAAGTTGCAAACCCTGCAAAGCCAGCACCGGATTTCTGCATGTCGGCAACTGCTTCAGCTGGAACCAGCTTGGCACGTTGGGTACCGAATAAATCGGTGAAGTTAAACAGAAAAAATCGAACGCCTTTGTCTTTGGCGAATTTAGCCAAGTCTGCCATTGTTTACTATTCCTCCGATCACTGCAGTAACGCGATATTGAAACAAAATTAAAGTGCACTATACGCTATTGGCCTGGCACCCAGCTGGTCCCGGACAAGGGCACACCTGCCATGGCGGCAGCCTCGACCGTCAGCGCCACTAGGTCGTCGGGTTCCAGATTGTGTACATGACTTTTACCGCAAGCACGCGCGATAGTCTGCGCTTCTAAAGTCATCACGTTTAGATAGTTTGCCAGACGCCGACCGGCCAGCTCCGGATCGAGCCTTGCGGCAAGTGTTGGGTCCTGGGTGGTGATGCCGGCTGGGTCCTGGCCCTCGTGCCAATCGTCATAAGCACCAGCTGTCGTACCGAGGGCTTTATAATCTTGTTCATAATTGGGATGATTATCGCCGAGTGCAACAAGCGCCGCGGTACCGATGGATACAGCATCAGCGCCCATGGCAAGCGCCTTCGCCACGTCTGCACCGTTGCGTATACCGCCTGAAACGACAAGTTGTACTTTGCGGTGCATATCCAGATCTTGCAATGCTTGCACAGCAGGACGGATACAGGCAAGGGTAGGTTGTCCGACATGTTCGATAAACACTTCCTGCGTTGCAGCAGTACCTCCTTGCATGCCATCAACAACAACAACATCCGCTCCGGCTTTTATGGCCAATGCGGTATCGTAATAAGGCCTGGCACCACCCACTTTTATAAAAATCGGTTTTTCCCAATGCGTAATTTCCCTTAGCTCAAGAATCTTTATTTCAAGATCGTCGGGGCCGGTCCAGTCGGGGTGACGACACGCAGAGCGCTGGTCAATACCTTCGGGTAGTGTCCGCATACCGGCAACACGTTCTGATATTTTTTGTCCCAGCAACATGCCACCGCCACCGGGTTTTGCGCCTTGGCCGACCACTATTTCAATGGCATCGGCTTTACGTAAGTCATCTGGATTCATGCCGTAGCGAGAAGGCAGATATTGATAAACCAATTGCTCGGAGTGGCCGCGCTCTTCAGGTGTCATGCCGCCATCGCCGGTCGTGGTGGATGTTCCAGCTGCATTAGCACCACGCCCCAGCGCTTCTTTGGCTTGACCTGAAAGTGAGCCAAAACTCATACCAGCAATGGTGATGGGGATTTTCAGTTGGAGTGGTTTGCTGGCGTTGCGATCACCTAGTACCACGTCAGTGCCACAGTGCTCACGATAGCCCTCAAGCGGGTAACGCGACATGGATGCACCTAAAAACAGCAGATCATCGAAATGCGGTACACGGCGTTTGGCACCGCCACCACGAATGTCGTATACGCCAGTTGTAGCGGCACGACGGATTTCGGATAGGGTGTATTCGTCAAATGTGTTTGAGTAACGTGGAGTGGTGTGAGGTGTATTGTTGTTCATGATGTTACCCCCGAGTGATGATTCGCCGCATAAGCTGCGTTGTCCACATGAAAGTTATACAGCTTGCGCGCTGATCCATAACGGGTAAAGGCTTTGGGGTCTGCTTTAATGCCCGCTTTTTTTAATAGTATTGAAAGTGTTTCAAGGTGCTCGTCAAGCATGGTTTTGGCTTCGCAATCGGTGCCAAGACTATCAACTTTTCCCTGCACAAATAGTTGTGCTTCATAGATAGAATCCCCCAGTGCTTCACCTGCATCACCGCAAATAACCAGATTGCCTGCTTGAGCCATAAACGCAGACATATGGCCCACCGAACCACCCACAACAATATCGATACCTTTCATGGAGATTCCACAACGCGAAGAGGCATCGCCTTCAACTACGAGTAAGCCGCCATGCGCGGTAGCGCCTGCAGCCTGGCTTGCGTTACCTTTAACGTGAACGCTACCGGACATCATGTTTTCAGCCACACCAACACCGACATGACCATGTACGGTAACGTTCGCGTGCTGATTCATACCGGCACAATAGAATCCTGTATGGCCTTTAATTTGTACGTCCAGAGGACTTTGTAATCCGCAGGCAATTGCGTGTTGTCCAGCGGGGTTGATAATCTCAAAGTGTTCGCTACTGTCAGTCAAGGTGTTCAGGCTGGCATTCACTTTTCGCAGACCAAGTGTTTTGAGGTCCAGCGTTTTACAGTTGGCTGTGTTTTGCTCTGTTGTGCTCACGCCGCTTTACTCCCGGTGGCGCCACCCCATGTATAGATTGTTTGTGGCTTGGGTTCCCAAATGTTGGCGTGCTCAGACCCCGGTAGCGTGTCGATTGAACGATATTCGGTTGCCATGGCAACCCAGTCATCTGTTTCAGCCAGCACGGCATGTTTGCAGGCGATAGGGTCACGCAGGACAGCAAAGCCATCGCCCGTGCCAATGCAAAAAGTATAAAAGCCATCGAGGTCTGAAATAGCGTGCTCCAGCGCCTGGTGTAGTGTGAGGCCCTGGCGCAGTCGCCATGTCATATAAGCTGCGGCTACTTCGGTATCGTTTTCCGTTTGGAAAACCAGCCCGGCTTTTTCTAACTCTTCTCGGTGTCTGTTGTGATTGGACAATGAGCCATTGTGCACTAAGCACAAGTCAGCACCCGTTGCGAAGGGGTGGGAACCAGCCGTTGTGACCGCACTTTCGGTTGCCATACGCGTGTGCCCGATCATGTGTGTACCAGATGCGCCTTGCAGGCTGAATTGCTCGTACACATCGTCTGGTAAACCCACTTCTTTAAAAATCTCTACACTTTGTCCGGAGCCCACAACCCGCACTTCGGGGTACATCGCTTTTAGATGAGCAACGGCGGCAGATTCATCAGCATCTGTTATCAAAATGGCATGCGTTGAAACAGGATTGATCGTCGCGCTTACGCTTAAATCTGACTGCAACGACTTTGCAAGCTGCTGCCAATCGTATGCCGCTGTGTCGGTAGCTAATGATAGCTTGAGCTCGTTGTCTGCCACCGGATTACGGTAAATCGCAACACCGGCTGAGTCTGGGCCACGGCTTTTCATCTCCGACAGCATCGGTTGAAATAGCTTGCCCAGATCTGCTCGCCACTTTTCGTTTTTCAAATACAAACCCACTATGCCGCACATCTGGCTGTTCTCTCTACGTTGTGATTACCAAAATCGGACGCTATCATGTGAAGACACGGCATTCAATGGAAATCTGATGTTGCTCAAGCGAGCAGTTTATTAACACCCAAGCACATTTGCTAGTGGCATCAGCGCTTCTCATGCCCAAAAGCGGACGCAAGGGCCCTGCAACTGGATCCGTAACTGTTTTGCGGCTGGCTGTAATTGTGGGTGCTTTACTTCCTGACATGAGTATTGTACTGATGTGGTTAGTAGCCAAATCGCAAGGTGTCGAAGAGCGTATTATCTGGTCAAAGTGGTACTTTTCTGATTACTGGCAACAGCTCAGCGCAATAACCAATTCGATACCTGTTTATGCGCTTATTGCATCTTTGGGATTGCTCCTTGCCGGCAGACATTCTGTTGCCAAAATACTTCCTTTTGGTAGTCGGGTAACGGGACATCATGATGCTGCGCCACAGTGGCAATCCGCCACAACAGAGTCGCCTGCTGCGTTATCGGCAGAGTCCTCTGCTGCAACGGAGTCGCTTGATACGGCAATGTTAGATCACCCAGCGGTTGCGCTATCGCACAACGTATCAAAAACAATCGGCCGTGATATACGCGGCACAGATAGACGCAAACCATACGATTTTTGGCAAAAAGTTGGCGTTGTGTGTTTCCTTTTGGGCGCTGCGGCGGCGCTGCATGCCATTACCGATCTGCCCTTACACGTGGATGATGGCCATCCACATTTTTGGCCACTCAGTAACTGGATTTTTGTTTCGAATGTTTCGTACTGGGATCCTTCACACTATGGACATTTCTGGGGGCCGATTGAAATGGCGATTTGTGTGTTTTGCCTGATTGTACTGTGGCGACGTACTCGTTCTTTATGGGGCAAGCTTGCATGGTTGTGTCTGTTATTGCCTTATGCCCTTATCGCTTGGTACTGGGGCAGTGCTCTGGGTTGATTCCACCAATGAAAAACAACGATATGATTGAATCAAGCTATGCGGCACAAATTGACCTTGCAATGCTTAAACTCAGGCAAAAACCTTCAATCCCGGCTATTTCACAATCAGACCGTTCTTGTAATGCTACAGCGCCCGTTAGTTGGATTAATAAACTGAGTCACGTGCGGGATAACCAACGCCGATGAACGAACACCTCATACTGTTGACATTGTTCGTTTATGTGTTGGCAGGTGTTGTAAAAGGGGCGATCGGTATCGGGTTTCCAACCGCCGCAATAGCCTTCAGCGCCTTGTTTCTCGATGCACGTGCAGCAATTTCTCTGGTTGTGATCCCAATGATATTGATCAATGCATGGCAGATTTATCGCAGTGGTAATGTTATCGCTATATGGATTAAAAACCAGGCGCTAATCCTGTCCATGGTAGCGATGATCTTGCTATTTTCTTTTTTTGCCGCAGCTCTGTCCATCAAAGCCCTGACATTTACGTTGGGATTAATTACTGGTGGGTTTGCTGTTGTCAGTTTGTGGAAGAAAATGCCTCGAATCTCAAACAAACATAACTTATTGGCGCAAGTTGTCGCTGGGCTTTTTTCTGGTATGTTGGGAGGAATTGCGGCTATCTGGGCGCCACCAATAGTCATGTATTTGAGTGCCAGACAAGTGGATACTGAAGAATTTGTACAGACAGTGGGCTTAATGTTATTCATTGGCAGTATCGTTTTGTTTATTGGCTATTGGCAAGTTGGCATTGTAAGTAGAGAAAACGCTTTGCTATCACTTTCACTGATTATTCCCGCCTTAATCGGTTTTACAATAGGCGAACGTGTACGTACAAGGTTAGGTACAGAGATGTTCAGAAAATGTATGCTGGGTTTCTTTTTGCTGATGGGGCTTAACCTGATCAGGCGTGCTTACTTTATGTGAGTAGCTAGCTTTTCGCGAGGAGGGCTCTACCAAAGCTTTTATATATAAATGAGTAACGTTAAGATGACAAAAGCACGTGCTTAATATTGTGTTCGAAGATGCTTCTTTGTTTGTTGTTAATAAGCCATCAGGTGTGCTGTCCCAACCGGGCAAAACAGTTGATGGTTCAATTGCAACGCTAGCTCGAGAGGTATTTCCACAAGCGACAGGACCAATGCTTGTGCATCGCCTGGATATGGATACCTCTGGCTTGTTGCTATTGGCAAAAACGAAAGATATTCATCGTGCGTTGCAAATGCAGTTTGAGAAAAGGCAAGTTTACAAACGATATGTAGCCTTAGTTGAATCCGCGCCAACTGGTATTGGTGGATTAATCAATTTGCCGCTCAGGGCTGATGTGGATAATCGCCCTTCGCAGTGTGTATGTGCTGTACATGGTAAGCCGAGCCTAAGCTTATGGCGAAAACAAAATAATGAAGCCGGTTGCAGACGTATTGTGTTTTTTCCCGTCACAGGAAGAACCCATCAGCTTCGAATGCATGCTGCGCATCCTTGTGGATTGGGTGCCGCCATTGTCGGTGACAGGCTTTATGGCAATAGCGCAAACAGGCTTTGTTTACACGCTGAGGCAATCAGTTTTATCAATCCAGCTAATCACAGACGAATTGTAGTACAAAGTGATGCGCCTTTTTAAATTGTGCAGTGCACTGAACGATGCGTCATTTATACACGTTTACTTTTACTTACCCTTTAAGGATCCTATGCATTATTTTGATGATATGATTTTGAAATGTTAAACTTTTTTTATGGTGAAATGCCGTTTTAAAGTGAAATACTATTTAAAGTGAAATACTATTTGAAATGTAATGCTATTCAAAATGTCAGATCTGTTTAAGTATGCAGGCCGACTAAAAACGCCCCTATACATGCCAACAAACTCGATTGAGTCTTTATGAAAAGTTATTTAGTTGCCTACATTGCATCGCTTATTACATTTCTCGCTATTGATGCAATCTGGCTTGGTTTTATTGCTAAAAAATTATATGCAGCTCAGCTTGGGCATCTTATGCGCCCTGATGTACTTTGGGCGCCCGCCGCATTGTTCTATCTCTTTTACGTTGTCGCCATAGTGGTTTTGGCAGTGCGGCCAGGTGATATGACACAAAGCCTCTCCGCTGTGTTCATGCTGGGTATGCTTGTTGGGTTAGTGGGATATGGTACTTACAATGCGACAAACCTTGCCACGCTAAATGGCTGGCCTCCCATGATGAGCCTGGTGGATTTTATATGGGGTGCGGTACTGTCAGGGGTAGTGGCGTTATCAGGCGCGCTGGCTAACCGTTACTTTTCCTGAAACCTAAGCCGTGGTTATCGGGAAGGCAGAAAATCTTACTTCAAGGGAATGCGTTAGCTTAAGTAGATTTCGGCCAGCTGAGCATACCAATGCCCGCTTTTTTTAACGGTACGTGTTTGTGTTTTGTAGTCCACAAATACAAGCCCAAATCGGCTATCGTAGCCTTCGCTCCATTCAAAGTTGTCCATTAGACTCCACGCAAAATAACCCTGAACTGGAATATCAAGAGAGATCGCCTGGCTCACTGATTTTAGATGCGCATCGAGGTATTCGATACGTCGGTCATCTTTTACTTCACCGTTGACTGGCGAATCGTTATAACAGGCACCATTTTCTGTGATAAAGCAGGGTGGTAAATCGTAGCGCTGGTACATTTCGCTTAGTAAGTCAACCATCGTAGCTGGAGCAACTTCCCACCCCAGATCAGTTAGCGTTGCGTCGTGCGCTTTAGGCGCATCTTTTGTTTGTGGAAAGTTTGCTGTACTGTCTTTGTCGTGTAGAACGCGTGTTGGCTGATAATAGTTTAAACCCCAATAATCGAGCGGCTGCTGAATAGTTTGCAGATCTTTTTCCCAAGTATCCGGTAGGTTTTGCCCAAGTACATTCATAACAGATTGTGGGTAACGGCCTTCAAAAAGTGGATCAGTGAACAAGTGGTTATGAAAATCACGATGACGATCAACAGCCGCGTCATGTTCCTCGCCTTGTTCAGCTGCATAAACTGATTGCAGATTTAGCACTATGCCGACTGGCAGTTCGGGTCGTATACTTTTTATCGTCTTTGTTGCGAGACCATGTGCCAGATGTTGGTGGTGAACGCATTTAAGCGCAAGTGCCAAATCCTGATTGCCCGGAGCATGCACTCCCATGAGGTTGCCAAGAATCGCCGAACACCATGGTTCATTGAAGGTGGAGATACAATCGATACGATCTCCAAATTCATTGACCACAAGTGCAGCGTATGCAGCGAAGGCTTCTGCAGTACTTCGTTGAGCCCAGCCTCCATTATCCTGAAGTGTTTGCGGCAGATCCCAGTGGTAGAGCGTAACGAAGGGTTTCAGGTTGCGTTCCAGGCAACCGTCGATCAGTCGATCGTAAAAATCGAGACCTTTTTGGTTTACGACACCTGTCCCGTCAGGAATCAGCCTTGACCAGGATAATGAAAAGCGATAAGCGCCAACATGCATTGATTTAATTAAATCAAGGTCACTTTCCCATAAGTGATAATGATTACAGGCGATGTTTCCAGTGTCTCCATTTAAAACTCGTCCAGGCTCATGAGAATACGTGTCCCAGATTGATGGTTTACGGCCGTCGATATCTACAGCGCCTTCTATCTGATACGCAGCCGTCGCAACGCCAAAAAGAAAATCGTCTGGAAACGGACCTGGTTTTTGGCTTGGTGCACTCATGAAGAAACGCTTTTGACAGGAGTGTTACATGCTAACTCAGTTTTGTCTGCCTGTGAGTCTCCATTGAGTTAGAAATGAAGTGAATTTTGCGCATACAAGCGAACAGCTGTGCGTGAGAGCGGCTTGGCCTATACTTCTGTCTAGCTATAAAGCAGACATAGGTACCCATTGATACTATCCCGTGGGGTTCCTTTATTAGTATCGCAATTGTGGGTCTTTAGAGTTCGCTTTAGGCAATATTGTGAAAACTGGTTTCAAGTGCATGCAGAAAAGACTTGGCAGACGAGCTCGGCGACAGTAGTTCAAAGCTATTGGAACCAGTGCAGTGAATAATCACTGCTAAATGCTCCATCGTGGTACGCGTGACACAGGATTCACCTAATACGGTTGGATGTAAATCGATAGGACAGATTCTTTCAAGTGCTGTACGCGCCAAAGGACCGTCAATATTGATACAAACCCAGCTATCTGACTGATCCGTGATATAGGCTGCAGCTTGAAGCTGTGCGCTGACTTGTGCAAAACCCTCATCCGTCAAATCAGAGAACAAGGCAAAGCACTGGTCTTGCTGCAGACCTAACCAAATAGATTGATCAGTATTTGAGCGATGAACTTTTCCAATATCTGGCCAACTGACGCCGTGCTGCTGATTTAATGTTGTGTCTACAGTATTTTTTGCACCAAGAGGAACCGCCAGAGATAAAATCGACAGGTTGGTTCTTTCGCTCATCATGGTATTGTCAAAGCGCTGCGAGTAACCCCCGAGCAAAGCTTGTTTTTGTAAAGTCATATTAGCCACGTAAGCGTTCTCCTTCAGGGTCGATAAAATGTGGGGAGACAATTTCTACATCACAGCTGCCGCCCCGCAGTTGATCGGATGCATGAACAACCTCACCCATACGATCAGCCCCACGTTGGATGAAGCCCAAGCCGATGGAATGCCCAAGGCTTGGAGAATAAGCAACCGATGTCATCCAGCCTTCATCGTTTTCCATTGTGGGTTCGGCCCCCTTGGATACAAAGTGCGCACCTGCAAGTAATGGCTTGTCACGATTGACCGGTTTGAATCCAACAAGGTTTAAGGCATTCTCGGTGTTCATGCCTTCGCGCTCTGACATCTTGCTGCCAATGCTGTCTTTTTTCTTGGACACCATTTTGCCAAGGCCAATATTAAGCGCACTGGTTTGGCCGACCAGCTCGTTACCGGCGGCATGACCTTTTTCGATACGCATTACACCCAACGCTTCAGTGCCATAAGGTACGGCATTAAATTCTTCTCCAGCTTCCATTAACGCTGCCATCATTGAATTGCCATAGCGCGTCGGGACCGCAATTTCGTAGGCAAGTTCACCAGAGAAAGAAATGCGGAATAATCGCCCAGGCGTACCACCACAGACTTTGATTTCACTGCAAGCCATAAACGGGAATGCCTCATTACTCAGATCAGTATCTGCATCAACTACTTTTTGTAAAAGCTTGCGTGCGTTAGGACCAGCAACTGCAAACTGTGCCCATTGCTCGGTTGCCGAAATCAGTTGCACATCGAGCCCAGGCCACAAACACTGGCGACAAAATTCCATATGACGAAACACACTGACAGCGTTAGCTGTTGTGGTTGTCATGACATAGTGATTTTCGCTCATGCGTGCCGTTGTCCCATCATCCATTACGATGCCGTCTTCTCGAAGCATCAAGCCATAACGCACTTTGCCCACGGCTAATGTGGCGAATGTGTTTGCATAAACACGATTAAGGAATTCACCCGCATCTTTACCTTGAACATCGATCTTGCCCAAGGTACTGACATCACAAACACCCACAGACTCACGTGTTTGTATCACTTCGCGATCCACACTTTCACGCCAGTGTGTTTCGCCTGGCTGTGGAAACCATTGCGCACGTAACCAATTGCCAGTTTCAACAAATACAGCGCCTTGCTGCTCCGCCCAGCCATGGCTTGGCGTATGTCTTACCGGTCTAAAATCTTCACCACGGCAGCGCCCAGCCAATGCACCAATCGGTACGGGCGTATAGGGTGGGCGAAAAATCGTCGTACCGGTTTGTTCGATCGTTTTCCCACTGTGCTCAGCCATGATGGCCAACCCCAGCACGTTCGATGTCTTACCTTGGTCAGTTGCCATACCCAGGGTTGTATAGCGCTTTAAATGTTCAACCGCTCTAAAGCCATCCTGATAAGAAACATTAATGTCTTTGGTTGTAACATCGTTTTGAAGATCAATCCAGCAACGCTTGGCACTTTCTTTGACATGCCAGAATGCCGTTACTTTAGTTGATTCTTCATCAGCATTTGGTGCGTTACTGGCAGCAGCACTAAGGCCAAGGTTTTGCATTGCTGTATTGGCGGTGGCGTACCCAGCGCTTAATGCCTGGCCTAGAGACAATTCACCGTTGGCAGCACCAGCGACAAGCATACCCATCGGCAGATCTCCACCGGGTACAAAGCAAGCTTGTGTTTCATTCCATACGGGGCGGCCGCGCTGATGGCAAGTCAAGTGAACATTAGGATTCCAGCCACCAGAAACGGCAAGACAATCTGCTTTGATACTTTGGCCATTGGAAAGGCTGAACGTATGTATGCCTTTTCGGCCGAATGTGTTGGTTACAGTGGCACCCATAACAACAATGGCACCGGCTACATCTGTTGGTGCTTTTGTAGCTCGGCTATCGATAACCGCTGAGACTTCTACACCCTTGGCGACAAGATCGGTTGCTGTTCGCCAGCCATCATCGTTGTTGGTAAACACAGCAATACGCTTTCCTGGTGTGACAGCCCAACGATTGACATAAGCACGCACCGCACCTGCTAGCATAATGCCAGGCCGGTCGTTGTTGCCAAATGCGATACTGCGTTCAGTTGCACCTGCGCACAGGATCGCCTGTTTGGTGTAGATACGCCAAAGCACTTGTCGTGGCATGCCCTCACTTTTGGCAAGGTGATCTGTTTTACGCTCCAAAGCACCATAGATACCATGATCGTACGCACCATAGATGGTGGTTCTGGTCATGATGCGCACATTGTCGAGCTGACTAAGTTCTGCCAATGATGCTTTAACCCAGTCGGTGCCCTGACTACCATCGACTGACAGGTTTTCGGCATTGAGCCTGCCACCTGGGGTAAAGTCTTCGTCAGCCAGAATAACGCGTGCTCCAGAGCGACCCGCTTGCAACGCCGCAGCAATGCCTGCAGGGCCTGCACCAATAATTAAAATATCAGCATGTAAAAAACCTTTGTCGTACGTGTCAGGATCAGGTAAACCGGAGAGTGAACCAAGGCCTGCGGATGCGCGAATGATGGGCTCGTAGAGTTTCTCCCAAAAGGCTTTTGGCCACATAAAAGTTTTGTAGTAAAAGCCTGCGCTTAAAAACGGTGAAAGCAAGTCGTTAACACCCATCAAGTCAAAACCCAAAGGGCCTTTATGGTTTTGGCTGCGCGCCATCATGCCATCGAATACTTCAGCAACCGTTGCCCGTGTATTGGGCTCTTGTGCTGCACCGCGACGAAGCTCTACCAATGCATTGGGTTCTTCTGGACCTGCACTGAATATACCGCGCGGCCGGTGATATTTAAACGAACTGCCAACATGCTTGATGCCATTGGCGAGCAGGGCAGAGGCTAATGTATCGCCTGGGTGTGCGTTGTACATTTGATCATTGAATGCAAACTGCACAATCTTCTGACGGTTGATCTGTCCGCCTTCGAGTCGGTTAGTCTGTGTCATTTGTCACGCCCCTGTGCTTTTGCAACATCGCGTGCCAATTCAACTTCGGTTATTTCATGAGTCAGTGTGTTGCGTGTGACCACAAGCCATGAACGATCACCTTGTTCGTGATACCACAGTTCTTTGTGTAAGCCTGCTGGGTTATCGCGTAAATACAGGTACTCGTAAAAATCGCCGCTGGCATCGGCCGTCAAACCATCGGGTCTGTTGATTAACGATGCATCACCAAGATAAACAAACTCGGCTGCATCACGTGGGCCCAACAGTGGGTGATTGATGATCATGTGATAAGCCTCTTAGTGTAAGTTGGGCTGAGCGCCCATGCCTTTTTCATCGATCATACGACCGTTTTGAAAACGATCGAGGCGCATTTGGGTTGCGGTTTCATGCGGTGTATCGGTTGCCAGCAGATGTGCATAACACCATCCGCTAGCAGGCGTTGCCTTAAAGCCGCCATAACACCAGCCGCCATTAAAGTACAAGCCCTTGGTGTCGGTCTTGTCGATAAAGGGTGAGCCATCCATCGACATATCCATCACCCCTCCCCAGGAGCGAAGCAATCTGGCGCGACCAATGTTTGGCATCAATGCCATACCGCCTTCACAAACATCTTCGACTGTGGGTAAGTTGCCGCGTTGGGCGTAAGTGTTATAGCCGTCAATATCACCACCAAACACCAGTCCACCTTTGTCCGACTGGCTAATGTAGAAATGGCCGGCACCAAAGGTCACGACGCCTGGAATGGTTGGTTTTAAACCTTCGCTGACGAACGCTTGCAATACATGGCTTTCGATCGGTAGGCGCATGCCGGCCAGTGACATAACGCGACCTGAAGAACCTGCAACACATACAGCAACCTTTTTTGCATTGATGCGGCCGCGAGACGTTTCAACGCCCGTGCAAACACCATTGTTAATCTGCATACCAGTGACTTCGCAGTTTTGGATGATATCGACACCGCGCTCATCTGCACCACGGGCATAGCCCCAAGCCACAGCATCGTGGCGCACCGTGCCGCCGCGTTTCTGCCAAAGACCCCCTTTGATCGGAAACCGGGCATTATCAAAATCCATCTCTGGGCATAGCTTTCTAACACCATCTGCATCAAGTAATACAGCATCAGCGCCCGACATCAACATGGCGTTACCGCGTCGTGCATAAGCGTCTCGTTGCGGATCACTGTGGCAAAGATTGAGAATGCCGCGTTGAGAGATCATGGCGTTGTAGTTGAAGTCCTGCTCAAGGCCTTCCCACAATTTTAAAGAGAGCTCGTAAAATGGTTGGTTGCCCGGAAGCATGTAGTTGGAGCGAATGATCGTCGTATTGCGGCCGATATTGCCAGAGCCGAGCCAGCCTTTTTCCAGTACAGCAACATTGGTTACACCGTGCACTTTTGCAAGATAATAAGCTGTTGCCAGGCCGTGGCCACCACCGCCAACAATGACCACATCGTATTGACTTCTTGGCTCGGGCTCGCGCCAGGCTGGAGTCCAGCCTTTGTTGCCGGTCAGGCCTTCTTTGATGATTTTCAGTGCTGAATAACGCATATGTGACCCCGCAGTTGGATATGGGCATGATGGCGTGCTTGAAGCCATGAAATTTGTCTGAAATGGGTGTATATTTGTCTGAAATGGACATGTCGCATCCCAATCAGTCACCTTTTCAGCTGGGAATCTTGCTCATTAATGGTTTTGCATTAATGTCGTACAGCTGTGCTGAAGAGCCCCTACGAGCGGCGAACTTGCTCAAGCCAGAGTCCTATTGTGTTCAACACCTCTGCATTAGTGGCGACTATGCAGAGAGCTCCAGTGGTGCCAGAATATCCGCGTCTGCTTTTGCTGATTGTCATCTCCCTTTTGATCTTGTGTTGGTAGTGGCAGGGGGAGATCCATTTAGAGTTAATAATACTGCACTGTTTAGCTGGCTAAGATCTTTATCCAGGCAGGGAGTTGCAATTGGTGGCGTCTCTGGAGGACCTGTCGTGCTGGCGCGAGCTGGTTTGATGAATGGAAGGCGAATGACCTTACATTGGGAGCACTCGAAAGCGCTCGAAACGTATTTGCCGCGACTCATGATTGAACGCAGCCTTTATGTCATTGACCGCGACAGGCTCACCTGTGCTGGTGGCACCGCACCGCTTGACATGATGCACGCGATAATCACCCGTCACCATGGAGCTGACTTTGCTCGTCGCGTCAGCGATTGGTTTATGCACACGACCATCCGCTTATCCAACGAACCACAAAGAGCAGGGCCAGTACAACGTTACCAGACCAGCAATAAAACCGTGCTTACCGTATTGGATATTATGGAGAGTCATATTGCAGATCCGCTGGAATTAACACAGTTAGCTGATATTGCAGGCATTGGTGTTCGTCAGTTAAATCGCTTGTTTAGAGAAAAGCTTGGCAAGAGCACGGTTTCGTTCTATCGTCACATGCGTTTAGAGGTGGGCCGCAATTTGGTTGAACAGTCGCACTTGTCTGTGACAGATATTGCGCTTGCTACGGGCTTTGTCAGCACGGCACATTTTTCACGTTGCTTTAAAACTGAGTACGGGCTGTCCCCATCAATGTTACGATCAAAAATTGAAGTCGGCCAGAATCTGGCAGCCACAATCACGAAAGCCATTGCACCATGAAAATACTTGTACTGCAGCACGAACGCGTTGAGCACCCTGGCTCCTTTCGACAGATGCTTGAAGAAGACGGTCATACCTGGCATGCCGTTCACCTTAACGAAGGTGAGTCTTTGCCAGATATTGAAGACTACGATGGGCTGTGGGTTTTAGGTGGCCCAATGGATGTCTGGGAAGAATCCGAATACCCTTGGCTGGTCGAAGAAAAGGCGTATATAAAAGAGGCTGTAGAAGGTAAAGGCAAGCCTTACCTTGGTTTATGTCTCGGGCACCAATTACTGGCAGAAGCACTTGGCGGCTCAGTTGGGCCGAGTGAGCAACCTGAGATTGGTGTGCTGGATGTGCATCTGACAGAGCTCGGTGCAAGTGGCGTTTTTTTGGATGGTGTGCCCGATCGCTTTCCCAGCTTGCAGTGGCACAGTGCAGAAGTCAAAACCATTCCTGAAGGGGCAGTGTGTCTTGCTACATCCGATGCCTGTACCTTTCAAGCCATGAGTTGGGGTCCACGGGCTTATACGCTGCAGTTTCATCTGGAGGTAGAGGCCGATACGTTTGATAACTGGAAGGATATTCCGGCTTATGCTGCAGCACTTGAAAAAGCATTGGGCGTATCAGGTGCAGAAGAGATGCGCAAGGCCTGTAGTGACAATATGAGTCAGTTTAATGTGCTTGCCGAAAGGGTTTACATCAATTGGATGCAAACCACTGCAAAGGCGACATTTTAAATTGCTCGAATAAGCAGTTAACTATGCACTCAAACTGGTTATTCGGTCGTAACGTAATTTTTACTCGTAGCCAATACAGTGGGTTTCTAAACCTGTCTGTTATTGCGTTAGTACCTCGTAATGTGCTTCAACGGTATTGCGGTTATTGATATCAAGAATGTCTTGCGGGCAGCAAGACATAACCGCTATACAATCTATTTCGGCTCGCCATACAACGTAGTCTCCAGGCTTGGACAAGGGCGGATCAAAAGACAGGCTGCCATCAGGCTGCCAGGGAATATTCATAAAAAGATTGAGCGAACCAGGTGTAAAAGGCACGCTGTATCCAAGCTCGAACAGCGCGGCATGCATATTATCTTTGCAGTTATCGTGATAGCCATTGCACCCCAACAGGCCATAACGTTCATTATCGCATGGCGCCATAACTGAATCATGACGGCCAGGTGATGTATCTTCCTCAAGCGTCATCAATGGACGCCTATGGTTAGAATACAAATGATCCCCCACCTCTGGACAGAGCTTCAACCAGGTGGCTCGGCATTGCTCCATACCACTAAATTCGGTTAGATGCCCAGCAACAAATGACCAGAAATCCACAACCTGGTGCCCATGTGTATTAACGATTTTTATGGCCTCTCCACGTTTCAATGGAACGGCTTTGCCGCGTCGGGCTGGAATGGTTTGCAAGTCACTCATAGCTTTTAGCTTTTCCTGTCTGTTTCTTTAGCGCCGTTTTTAATACTGTTGTTTGTCAGAACATGTGATCAAGGTTGATGTTTAAAAACGATGATTTACGTTGTGTATGCTCAGAAGAATGTTGCTTGTTGTCGAATTTTGCATGCATCCTTTCTATCTTCCGTGATTTCGACTATACCTGCTTTTTGATGCTGGGGCCCAATCACCTAAAGATCCTTGCGCGGGTTGGAGTATGTCCACCTGTAAGGGGTAGCAGGGAGTCTTGTCATCTGAGTGGCTAGTACCACAATTGCCGCCAGGGCAGGCGGATAGTATACCCAGTAAATCTATTTCCGCGAAAAACTCAATGAAATCACCTGGCCGGACTGGGCTTGCTTTCATGAAATACTGATGCGTGTCGAGTGTGAACCCGGTACACATAAAGACATTGAGTACATCGTGTATATGATGCTCGACGTCACAGACATCCTGTTGAAGGTGATCGGATAGGGCACGGCTTAAGTTGGAGTGACAGCAATAGTGGTAGTCAACGCCTTTGAGCATATGGTTAGTGTAGGGGTCGCAGCGGGTTCCGATGACATCATGCACTGAGCCTCCGTCAGCATCGAACCCATACCATTCCAGAGTGTCGTGTGTAATCGTGGCCATGGGTCTAAAACCCGGCAAGTTGCTCCAAAGCCGATCTCCTCGAGTAACATGTGTTGCATGTAACTGGCGTGTTTTTCCGCTATAGAAGCGTTCGCTAATGTCATTGGCATTAAATAGATTTAGATCCCCTACCTGTGAACCCTCGACACTGTTGATTCTAAAAAAATGCCCTGCCGGCACGGTAAACGTTTTGGCATCTCTGGGTGGCACGAGAATTGTGTCTATTGTTTCGAGCCTTGCGCGGGCACTTTCGTATTGTTGTTGTGGGTAAGGTGGCAGACCATCCAGCTCGTAACAGATAATAGGCTTTTCTGCACGGCGCTTATCTGCGTCATCAGGTTGTTTTGGGGTGTTAGAGGTTTTCATAGACAGCTCTTTGATGGATGCTGGGCGGTATACTAGCTGATTATTGTTTGCATGGAAAAGGCATGATTTCAGAACTTGGGTTTTCCACTATAGACATAGTTGCCGCTGCATTTTTCTTTTTAAGCTGGTTCTTACATTCGTGG
>CALHRQ010000203.1 GCA_938038175.1 uncultured Granulosicoccaceae bacterium
ATTATTATCGGCTCCCTTATTATATTTTTTCTGATCGTTGAGCCACATGGGTTTGCACGGTTGTGGCAAGTGGGAAAGGAAAAGCTGCGAACCTGGCCATTTCCATACGCTACTTAGCTTCGCTTCGCTTCGCTTATGTGATGTGTATTGAGGTAACGTGGTGGTCGTGTTTTGAAGTATCCGTGTTTTGAGGTACCCGTGTTTTGAAGTACCAGTATTTTGAATGGATGTTGCGTTTTTATCGAATATATTTCGAAGTATTGGAAATTTAAAGTAAAAGTGTTTTTGGAGTATGGGCGTTTTAACGTTAAAATGAGCCTAAAATTGGATTTATCGAAGAGCTACATTGGTTTGTTTGAATTATCAAATCATAGTAGGTTGTGTGGGTGCGAAACAGTATGCAAGCCTTAAAAGGCTTGCCGAAAATCATTCTTTGGAGGAATAGAATAAATGAAGAAAAAACTAATAATAGGTGCTGCAGCGATTATGCTCGCAGCCTCAACATGGGTCAGTGTGGCGCAAGCGCAAGACAGCCTGTTCGTGCCTTCTATGACTTATCGAACAGGTCCTTTTGCTGGCGGTGGTATTCCCTATGCGGATGGCTATGCCGATTACTTTAATATGCTGAATGAGCGTGATGGCGGTATCGGTGGCGTGCCTATAGTCGTTGAGGAGTGCGAAACCGCATACAACGCTCAAAAAGGTGTTGAGTGTTATGAAGCGACCAAGGGTAAAGGCGCGCTGGCTTATAGCCCATTGTCAACCGGTATTACTCTGGCGCTGATTCCAAAATCAGCGGTGGATGAAATACCTGTTTTATCCATGGGCTATGGATTGTCTGCTGCAGCTATTGGTGAACAGTTTCCATGGACTTTTGTTTATCCAACAACCTACTGGAATCAATTGTCATCCATTCTGTCGTACATGGACCAAAACGGCGGTATCAAGGGCAAGAAAATTGGTTTTATCTACCTCGATATTGGCTATGGCAAAGAGCCTATTCCTGTGCTTGAGCAATTGTCTGAAAACTTAGGTTTTGAAGTATCAAAATATCCGGTTGGTATCAAAGAGATGCAAAATCAGGCATCGCAATGGCTTAACGTACGCAAAGATCGACCTGACTGGATGATCATGTGGGGATGGGGTGCAATGAATCCAACAGCCGTTAAAGAAGCAGCTAAAATTCGTTTTCCACTTGATCGCTTTGTTGGTAACTGGTGGGCTGGTGCACACGCTGATTTAAATTCAGTAGGAGAGACGGGTAAAGGTTATCTGGCAGCCAACTTCTCAGGTGTCGGGCAGGATTTTCCCGCTGTTCAGGATGTCCTGAAGCATGTTGTAGATAAAGGTAATTCAAAAGTCAGCTCTCGCGATGATGTTGGTAACGTGCTTTACAACCGTGGTTTGTTCAACGCAGTTGTTTTAGCTGAAGCTATTGCAGTAGCACAAAAAATAACCGGTAAAAAAGTAATCACTGGCGCTGACATGCGAGTAGGTCTTGAGAATATCAATCTTGATCAAGCTCGCTTGACTGAACTTGGCCTTGAAGGCTTCACTGGTGAAATCAAAGGCTCATGTGCCGATCACGAAGGGGCTGGTCCGGTATTCATACAGCAATGGGATGGCGCAGACTGGGAGCGTGTTACTGACCTGATTCCCCCTATGAACGAAACTGTTCGTCCATTACTTGAGAAGGCCGCTGCGGACTACATCTCCGACAAGCCTGATTGGCAAGGACAGACTTGCAGCTAATCTACCTGGCTTAGATCTACCAAGCATAGATCTACAAAGCCCGGTCGTTAGTTTGTACGTTTAACTTTTATACTCTGTTTAACGGTAAGCCTATTGTGAATGAGCATGTCAACAACGCTGATGCGGCAGTCGATGTCATCCTTGATGTGAACAACATCGAAGTCATCTACGACCATGTCATTCTTGTTCTTAAAGGCGTATCACTGCAGGTACCCAGAGGTGGCATTGTTGCCCTTCTGGGTGCCAACGGTGCTGGTAAAACCACCACGCTAAAAGCGGTATCCAATCTGTTGCATGCAGAGCGTGGAGAAGTCACCAAAGGCTCGATCATATTTAAAGGCGATGAAGTACAGTTTTTATCACCAAACGAACTGGTACGTCGTGGCTGTATCCAGGTGATGGAAGGTCGACACTGTTTTGGCCATCTCACCATTGAAGAGAACCTGCTCACAGGCGCTTTCACGCGTAAAGACGGCAAGGCCGCCATTCGCGATGATCTTGACATGGTGTACAGCTATTTTCCTCGACTAAAAGATCGTCGAAGCTCTCAGGCAGGCTACACCTCTGGTGGTGAGCAACAGATGTGCGCGATAGGTCGTGCGTTAATGTCCAAACCGACCATGATACTGCTTGATGAACCCTCAATGGGTCTTGCACCGCAGTTGGTTGAAGAGATATTCGATATCGTAAAACAGCTAAATGTTGATACTGGTGTATCCTTTTTACTGGCCGAGCAAAACACGAATATCGCACTGCGTTACGCAACCTACGGTTATATTCTGGAATCGGGACGTGTTGTGCTTGATGGCACTGGAGAGGAATTACGCGATAACGCGGATGTAAAAGAATTTTATCTTGGTGTTGGTGGCGAAGAGCGGCGTAGTTTTCGTAATGTGAAACACTATAAGCGGCGTAAGCGCTGGCTTGCCTGAGCGCTGGTTTGTCCAATATCAGTGGCGTTTTGCTTTCTCACAATAAGCCCGTTGTCATACTTGCCTTCAACCACGCTGTCTTTTCAAACTCTTAAACGTCATGTTCAAGGTCACAGTGCGTTCACTGATATTAGTGTGTCGGTTTTATCTACAGTGCCTATCGTATTGCTTTTTACCCTTTAATCGCCTTTATCCCGAGCCGCTTTTTTGAGCAATTGAGATTGAACTATGGAAGAATATTTTGATAGCCTGGACACGCAAGATCCGCGCATCAGAGACAGGGCTGTATTTGAAGCGTTGCCAAAACAACTTGCAACAGCGGTTGCCAACTGTGCGGGCTGGGCTGAACACCTGGGTGGAATTGACTGTAGCCGTGTTCATACAGCTGAAGCACTCCAGTCATTACCCATAATGCGTAAGTCGGCGCTGATGGCTGCGCAGCAAAAACTGCCTCCTTTCGGAGGGTTTGTGGATGAACAAGCCTTGCATGGCACACGTGCGTTTATGTCGCCCGGTCCTGTATGGGAGCCACAGCTCAGTGGTAGTGATCCATGGCAGGGTGCAAGAGCTTTATTTGCAGCAGGGGTACGTAAAGGTGATCGTGTACACAATACGTTTTCCTACCATACAACGCCAGGTGGATTCATACTTGATGAAGCGGCTCGTGCGCTTGGCTGTGTGGTTTTCCCTGCGGGCACAAGCGCAACTGATGTGCAGCTCGATACGTTAAAAACGTTTGGGGCATCTGCGTTTATCGGTACACCCGATTTTCTGAATATCGTATTGGAGAAAGCGCGGGCTGAATCGGTTGCCTTGCCTCAACTAAAACGCGCTTTGGTATCCGGCGGCGCATTATTCCCGGCTATGCGTGAGCAATTTACATCTGCTGGTGTGCATGTGCAGCAATGTTACGCGACAGCAGATCTTGGCGTTATAGCCTATGAAACGGCTAGCAACGGTGTTGTTCATCCAGGTATGTTGCTTAACGAAAACCTCATTGTTGAAATAGTCAAGCCGGGCAGTGGTGACCCGGTTGCAGCAGGAGAAGTGGGCGAACTGGTTGTCACACGAGCGCATCCAGGTTATCCCTTGTTTCGATTTGCAACAGGGGATTTATCCGCTTTTATAGATGAACCAAGCCCATGTGGACGTACGCCACGGCGAATCAAAGGCTGGATGGGGCGTGCTGATCAGCGTACCAAGGCGAAAGGTATGTTTGTTGATCCCACTCAGATGCAGCAAATCAGACAACAGCACAAAGAATTGAGCGGCGTTCGCTTGCAAATATCAAGAGAGAATGATCGTGATGCTTTAGTGCTTTTGGTGCAAAAGGCAGACCCAACAGATCAGTCGCTTCAGGTAAACTCTGATGCAATTATCGAATCCTTCAAAGCGATCACTGGGCTGAGCTGCTCACTTAGTGTAGTAGATGAAGCGCTGCCTAATGATGGCATCGTGATTGAGGACCTTCGAGAGTATGATGCCTAACCACTGGCGATAACCATGTCTGAATCAAGCAAAACCGTAATAGAGAAAAACAAAATAACACCGTCTATGCGCACCATCGCGATGCCCGCAGACACCAATCCTGCCGGTGATATTTTCGGTGGTTGGATTTTGTCACAGATGGACCTTGCAGGTGGCAGCCATGCGTTCTACCTTGCTCAAGGGCGAGTTGCAACGGTTGCAATAACAGCCATGCAGTTTCATCTTCCCGTTTATGTTGGTGATGAAGTCAGCTGTTACTGTGGCACTGATTCAATCGGTACGACATCAATCACGGTGTTGGTTGAAACGTGGGTGAGGCGCCGACGTGTAGAGCAGGAAGTTAAAGTTACAGAAGGGCTGTTTACCTTTGTCGCACTGGATGAGCAAGGGCAGCCTCGTGCAATAAGAGACCTTGATGGTCAATTGGATAGAAACCCCAATGGCTGAATTACTGTGGCAACCGGTAGACATTGAACAAACACCGGTTGAAAAATTCCGTTTGTTCGTTAATGAGCGGCATGGCTTATCACTGCAAAGCTTTGCAGATTTGCATGCCTGGTCGGTCGCTGAGATGGATAGCTTCTGGGTCGATCTTTGGGACTTCAGTGAGGTTCGTGCACAAACCCGTGGAGAGCGTGTGCGGCTTAATCCAGATGCCATGCCAGGTGTCAGCTGGTTTCCGGACGCACGTCTTAACTATGCCGACAACCTTCTAAGACGAAACGATGATTCTATCGCCATCGTGTTCAGGAGCGAAAACGGTGAGGAGCGAACACTCACTCATGCACAGCTTGTAGCGCAAGTGGCGTCTGTCAGTCGTAAGCTGCGTAGCCTTGGTGTGGTATCAGGTGACAGGGTTGCCGGTTTTCTTCCGAATATGCCGGAGGCGATAGTCGCTGCACTGGCAACAGCCAGTGTGGGGGCTGTCTGGTCATCCTGCTCGCCGGATTTTGGTATCAACGGTGTACTGGATCGTTTTGGTCAGATAGAACCGAAGGTGTTATTCACAGCAGATGGTTACCACTACAATGGCAAGCAACACGATTCATTGGGGCTTGTAAGCGAATTGGTTGAGTCCATGCCATCCATCGAACAGGTCGTTGTGGTTGACTATATCAATGCCGGTTCGCTCAGTGGAGCAGCTGCAAAACGTGGCAGTGCGTTTTCTGACTGGGCAAATGATGGACTTGATCTTCCATTGCAGACAGAACCCTTACCTTTTAATCATCCACTGTTTATCATGTTCAGTTCGGGCACAACGGGTAAACCCAAATGTATTGTGCATGGTGCTGGTGGTACGCTGTTACAACACATAAAAGAACATCAATTTCATGTTGGTTTAAAGCCTAATGAAAAACTGTTTTTTTTCACAACATGCGGTTGGATGATGTGGAACTGGTTAATTTCAGGCCTGGCCACTGAAGCAACGCTTGTACTCTACGATGGTTCACCGTTTTACCCCGATGGCAATGTTGTCTTCGATTATGCTGATAGTGTTGGGATGCATTATCTCGGCACGTCTGCAAAGTTTATTGATGCCTGTAACAAGGCGGGTATTGTGCCTGCGAAAACACATAAGCTGGCTGAATTAAAAAGTGTACTCTCAACTGGCTCACCCCTGGTGCCGGAGAGTTTTGATTATGTCTACAGCAGTATCAAGAATGATGTCTGTTTGTCCTCCATGTCAGGTGGCACTGATATCATCTCCTGTTTTGCTTTGGGGAATCCGGCCTTGCCTGTCTACCGGGGCGAATTGCAATGTCTGGGGCTTGGCATGGATGTGCAAGCTTACGATGAGGCAGGCAATGCGCTGCCTGCGGGAGAAAAAGGTGAGCTGGTTTGTGCACAGCCTTTTCCGTGCATGCCAATTGGTTTTTTTGATGATGATGATGGCTCGCGTTACCACAGTGCGTATTTTGATCGTTATGACAACACCTGGTGCCATGGCGATTATGTCAGTGTGACAGACAACGCTGGTATGGTTATCTATGGTCGCTCCGATGCTGTTCTTAATCCTGGTGGTGTACGCATTGGTACAGCTGAAATCTATCGTCAGGTAGAAAAATTCGACGAAGTGATAGAGTCGATAGTCATTGGCCAGCAATGGCAAAACGATGTGCGTGTGGTGTTGTTTGTCAGGTTGCGCGATGGCCTGTCGCTCGATGAAGACCTAAGCAAGCGCCTGCAAACGTATATTCGAGAACAGACCACGCCTCGGCATATGCCCGCCAGGGTACTGCAAGTGGCCGATATTCCACGTACGCGCAGTGGCAAAATAGTGGAGCTGGCTGTGCGAAAAATCGTGCATGGTGAGAATGTAGAGAATGTGGAGGCATTGGCTAACCCGGATGCTTTAAACTATTTTGTAAACCGTCCGGAATTGCAGTCGTAGAATGGCCTCTAAATCATGAGCAATGCATCTGACAAAAAACTTGATGCATTGAGAGCGTTGATTACTGATACTTCACAGCCGCCAGTGCATCTATGGCACCCAGAACACAGTGCAGAAATTGACATGCGAATTGCACGCAATGGGGACTGGTTTTATAAAGGCTCTCTCATTCAGCGAGAGCGAATGGTTAAGCTATTTTCATCTGTACTAAGGAAAGATGAAGACGGGCATACCTACCTTGTCACCCCTCAGGAACGCTTGCGTATCACCGTTGAGGATGCACCGTTTACGGCGGTGCTTATGGATGTTTATGGGTCTGGTGATTCGCAATCATTGGCGTTCACAACTAACCTGCACGAAAAAATTATCGCTAGTGCAGAGCATCCGATCAGCATAGAATACAGCCACCCTGGTAGTGACCCATCACCCTATTTAGTTGTTCGCGATAAACTTCGTGCACTTATATCTCGAAGTGTTTTTATGGATCTTGCTGCATTGCTGGTTGAAGTAAATGGTCAGCATGGCGTTTACAGTGAAGGCACGTTCATGTGCTTTCCTAATGAATAACAACGCCACCGTGAACACACTATTGCAAGCAAAAAATATTAGCGTCTGGCGAGGCGATAATATTCTTATCGATAACGTGAGCTTTTCGCTAAGCGCTGGCAGTGTGACACAAGTGCTTGGGCCAAACGGCAGTGGCAAAACCACATTGTTGCGAATAATTTGTGGTATCGGTCTGGCTGACGAGGGTCAGATTTTTTGGCGCGATAATGACACGCAATCCAATCGAGAATTGTTTCATCAGGAGCTACTGTACATTGGGCATAAGGCGGGTATTAGCAGTGCTCTGACACCAATGGAAAATTTATCCATTCATCGGGGCTTGCATGGCTCAGTTGATGGTGGAGCTCGGGATAATGGAGCTCGGGATAGTGGAGCTCGGGATAATGGAGCGCCGACATCTGCCCCAACTCCGACCACAGATGAAGCTCGAAATGAAAATAAATCGCGCTCGACAGATAAAACCGTTTCAACAGATTTAGCGCTTGCGAAAGACGTCAGTGCTATGCAGATACAACAAGTTCTTGACGAGCTGGGTATTGGTGATAAGGCACAGGTTACCTGTAACAAGCTCTCTGCAGGCCAACAGCGGCGGGTTGCATTGGCAAAACTGAAGCTGCAAAAAGCCACTCTATGGGTCCTTGATGAGCCCTTGACCTCGCTTGATAAAGCAGGCCAGGCGTGGGTGACTGAATTACTGCTCGCTCATGTGCAAGCGGGTGGGGCGGTGATGTTTACCACCCACACACCCTTAGAAGTCGAAGATGGTCTGGTTCAGCTGCTCGAACTCGGTAAATGATGAGCATTGAGGCATCACCCAGCCTGTCGAGTGTTTTTAGCCGTATCGCGCGGCGAGAATTGTCGGTGGCCCTTCGTAACGAAGGGCAGTGGCTTAACCCTTTGCTGTTTTTTGTTATTGTGGTAACACTTTTTCCACTCGGAATTGGCCCTGGCCCTAATACCTTGTCCATCATTGCACCCGGCGTGCTATGGGTTAGCGCATTACTTTCAGTAATGTTATCGCTCGATACGCTCTTCCGTACAGATTACCTGGACGGCTCGCTGGAGCAATTTGTACTCGCTGAAGTGCCGCTTTCGCTCATTGTATTGGCCAAAATCATGGTTCACTGGTTGATGAGCGGTTTACCGCTGCTCTTGATGTCACCCATATTGGGGGTATCACTAAACCTGCCCGTTAGCGCATTCGGTGCTCTGATTCTGAGTTTGCTGCTGGGTACCCTGACACTGAGCTTACTCGGGGCTATTGGGGCAGCGCTAACGGTTAGCCTGAACCATGCTGGTGTTCTATTGTCTTTATTGGTACTACCTTTAAGCGTACCGGTTCTCATTTTTGGCGCTTCTGCTGTAAGTGCCGCAGCGAGCGGCCAGGCAGTATTGGGCCAGCTCGCGCTGATGGCTGCATTTCTGGCGCTGACGCTGTCTTTGGCACCCTATGTGTGTGCAGCCTCACTGCGGATTGGTGTTGCAGGAAGTAATTAATCCCTCTTACGCAGACACACGTAATTAAAGATAAAATAGTGGTTTTGGGTTCTGGAGTAGCGCTTGTTCAAGTGGATTCATCGTTTTGGTTCACCGCCCTTTGTGTATCGTTTATCAGGCCGAATTGCCCCGGTTCTCGGCGTACTTTGCTTGATTCTGATGCTGACTGGACTATATTTGGGCCTGGTCGTGGCGCCTGCCGATTACGAGCAGGGCGATAGCTACCGAATTATTTTTGTGCATGTTCCGGCGGCCTGGATGTCTATGTTTGTCTATGTGGTAATGGCTGTATCCAGTGCGATATTCCTTATCTGGAAAATGAAGCTCGCAGACATCGTTGCGCAAGCTTCAGCGCCAATTGGTGCATCTTTCACCTTTATCGCCTTAATGTCGGGTTCTTTGTGGGGCAAGCCCATGTGGGGTACCTGGTGGGTCTGGGATGCCCGATTAACCTCCGAGTTGCTGCTATTGTTTCTGTATTTGGGTTATATCGCGCTCAGAAATGCTATTGAGCACCCTCAGCTTGCAGCTCGTACGGCCGCCATTCTGGCTGTGGTTGGCGTCGTTAATATCCCGATTATCCATTTTTCAGTGGATTGGTGGAATACCTTGCATCAGCCGGCGACCATTACAAAATTTGATAAGCCCTCCATGCATCCGTCCATGCTCAAGCCCTTATTGATCATGGTTGTCGCCTTTCAATTGCTGTATTTTTATAACCTACTCGTACGTGTTCGATCCGGTATTTTGCAGCGCGAAAAGCGCGCAGCTTGGGTCGCGAAGGAGCTGGAAAATTAACATGGAGTCAATTGCTCAATTTTTCAGTATGGGTGGCTATGCGCTCTATGTGTGGCCTGCTTTTTTTATTACTTTTTTAGTTCTTATTGGCAATGTCTGGTTTGGCGCGAGAGAGCATCGAATAGCGCTCAGAGATGCTAAACGACGAGCAGTACAGGTTAAATCTTCTCAGGAGTAATTCGGCGTAGGCCTGAGCCTGTAATGCAGTGCTATTTGTTTTAATGCCGCCGATTGGCTGCAATTTGAAATATAAAGTTATTCATGAAACCAAAACGTAAACAACGGCTTATTCTAGTCAGTCTGATGGTCGCAGGTGTTGCATTGGCAGTCACCTTTGGCCTGATCGCGTTCAATCAAAATATCATGCTTTTCCAATCACCAAGCGATGTCGCTGCGGGCAATATGGAAGCTGGCCAGCGCTTCCGTATTGGAGGTATGGTGGTCGATGGTAGTGTGCAGAGACGCGACACTAACCTGGATGTACAGTTCTCATTGACTGATCATGCCAGTACAGTACCGGTTACCTACAATGGCATCCTGCCTGATCTGTTTCGTGAAGGGCAGGGTATCGTTGCGCTTGGCAAACTTGACGACAAAGGTGTTTTTGTTGCCTCAGAGGTGCTTGCTAAGCATGACGAGAATTACATGCCACCTGAGGTCGCAGAAGCGCTGGAGAAAGCCGGTAAAATGCCCGGCACAGCAGCTAATTATGGCAACACAACTTTGGTACAACCATGATCCCAGAACTCGGACATTTCGCTTTAATCCTGGCCTTGGTTACATCCGTATTGTTGGGTGTGTTGCCGATGATTGGATCGTTTACTGGGAGCGTCGGGCTAATGGCGGTTGCTCGCCCCGCGGCATTCGCACAGTTGTTTTTTTCTTTTCTGTCTTACGCCTGTCTTACATTCACCTTTATCGACAATGATTTCAGCGTGCTTTACACAGCCAGCACATCTAATTTGTCGCTGCCGCTGATTTATAAGATTTCAGGTGTCTGGGGTGGGCATGAAGGTTCGATCCTTTTGTGGGTATTGACTCTGTCGGTGTGGATAGGAGCA
>CALHRQ010000204.1 GCA_938038175.1 uncultured Granulosicoccaceae bacterium
CCCCACCCAACAGCCCTTCAACTCAGATGCATAAATATGGCGTACTGTTTGTTTTTGCAGCTGGGGTGCTGTGGTCAACGGTAGGCCTAGGCATTCGTCTGATCGAAGACGCTGTTGTCTGGCAGATATTGCTTTATCGCTCCATCAGTATGTCACTCTTCCTATACGTGGTTATCCGTATGCGCTCAGGAGAAAGCCCGTTTACGCAAATAAGTCGAACCGGCTTTCCGGTTGCTATTGCTGGCCTCGCACTGGTAGCAGCCTATGCAGGTGGAATATATGCAATACAGAACACCTCAGTTGCAAATGCGATGTTGTTATTTGCAACTGCACCATTCATGGCTGCACTTCTGGGCTGGATAGTCCTTAGAGAACCGGTACGCACTGCGACATGGATAGCTATAGCCGTAGCACTCGGTGGGATCACTATTATGGTCGCTGATAAATCGGGGGAAGTTGGCTTAAGAGGAAGCCTTGCTGCACTTGCATCAGCCCTTGGGTTTGCCATATTTACAGTGGCTTTGCGCTGGGGGCGGACGGGTGAAATGCTTCCTTCCGTATTCCTATCCGGCATTTTCGCCATCATTATTACGTTTGGCGTGTGTCAGTTTCTTGGGCTTTCCACCACTATAAGTTTGTCCGACGGCAGTATCGCTATGGGCATGGGCGTCTTTCAAGTGGGGGCTGGATTAATTCTTTATACATTGGGTTCGCGCAGCCTGCCCGCAGCCGAACTCACCCTGCTTTCCCTGGCAGAAGTATTACTCGGCCCAGTCTGGGTCTGGCTTTTTATTGGTGAAACAGCAAGCCTAAATACGCTTATCGGCGGTGCAGTACTGCTGGCAGCTATAGTAGGCAATGCGATATCAGGCAAGCGACGCAGACCACCAGTGATAACTGCACCTTAAGGTTCTACACAAGTGTCCTACAACATAAAGTCAGTTTTGCATTAGCCCTTAAAAACGCGGTAGAGTTTGTCTTGCCCCTCAAATCACGTAATGGTAATGCATATGCTACCTGAGCTCGACATTTCAGAATATCTGGCAGATCCAAACAGCAAAAAAGCATCCGAATTCATCGATCACTTACGCGATACTTGTCATGGCCCCGGCTTCTTCTATTTAAAGGGACACGGCGTCAGCAAGAAAACGACTGATGATGTGCTTGCTATAGCCAATCAATTTTTCGAGCTCCCTTTGGCCGAGCGGGAAGAAATTGCGATAGGAGAATCAGCCGGTTTCCGAGGATACACATTATTAAAAGACGAGCGCACCAATGGCCGCATAGATTGGCGAGATCAATTGGATGTTGGCCCGGAAGAGCCTGCGCCTGAACTCAGCAATGAATGCCCACCGTGGTTGAGACTGCGCGGCCCTAATCAATGGCCTCACAGCTTGCCCGCCATGTCCATAACGATAAACTCATGGATGAAATTGATGCATCCGATAGGCATGGCCCTGATGAGAGCATTGGCTGTGGGATTGGGTCAGAATGCTAATTACTTCGATAGCAGGATGACGCCTGACCCTTACACACGTGTAAAAATCATTCGATACCCACCGCAGCCTGAGGTAGGCGGCAGTGGTCAAGGGCTTGGTTTACATAACGATTCAGGCATTATTACAATGATTCTTCAGGACTCAATTCCAGGCTTACAAGTCATGAGTGAAGGAAAACTGATAGATGTGGAATCCCGCCCCGGTACGTTTGTAGTGAATCTTGGTGAGATGATGCAGGCAGCATCAAATGGTTATCTTCGCGCAACAGCGCACCAAGTTGTCAGCCCACCACCGGGTAAGCAGCGTATCTCGGTTGCCTACTTTGTAAACCCACGGCTCGACTCCCGCTTTGAACCAATAGAACTACCACCTGAACTAGCAGTTGAAGCTACTGGCGGGCAAAACGCTGATACCAACAATCCTGTTTATGCCAACTACGGCACCAATACTTTAAAAACACGAATGCGCTCCCACCCGGATGTTAATGCCCGATTCTATTCAGATGTAAAACTCGAAGATCTTGAATAATTATGTTACTTGAAAAAAAAAATATCCTGGTCACAGGTGCAGGATGCGGCATTGGTTATGCCATTGTCGAAGCAGCAGCACGCGAAGGTGCTACAGTTGTAGCACACGTTGGTCGAAGTAAAAATGATCGCTCCAACTTTGATAAATTCAATAATCAGCAAGTGCAAAAAATCGCTGGCGATTTATCATCTCAGCAGGGTACTGACAAACTATGGAGAGAAGCACTCGCATTACATAATCGAATTGACGTACTGATAAACAACGCTGGCATCTATACAGCTTCACCCATAGAACCCCGGGCAGAATGGAATGCGGGCTGGAGCGAGAATATGGCAATCAATCTAAGGGCGCCCGCCGATTTGTGCAGGCACGCCATTCTGCATTTCGAGTCTACGGGCGAAGGCATTATCATTAATATGTGCAGCCGATCATCACATCGCGGCGATGATGCCGATCACCTGGCTTATGGCGCTGTTAAAGGTGGCTTATTGGCATTAACCAAAGGTATTTCACGGAGTTTTGCTCAAAAAGGTACTCTGGCTTATGCCATAGCACCAGCCTGGGTTCGAACCGAGATGGCTGAGGCTCATATTGCCACTGTAGGCGAAGAAGCTATAACTGCAGATCTGCCTATGCGCGAAATTACACCGCCTTCCGATATTGCAGAAACGGTGGTATTTCTCGCATCGGGCCGTGCTCGCCATGCCAACGGCTGCACCATAGATATCACTGGTGCGGACTATGTGCGATGAAGCAATTGACCGCTACACATTGGAATGGCCCATATGTATGGAGCAACAAGAGCTTTACAACAGATAATGACTGGATCGTTTATCTGAACGACCAAGAGATCAAAGAAATAAAAAAAGCGGTAGCCATCAGCACACAATCCGATAAACCCATTGGCCAGTTAACTCAAGACGATTTTGCATTCGAACAATTTGGTGAACGCCTTTTACATTTTAAAGAAGACTTACTCAATGGCAAAGGTTTCACTTTGCTGCGTGGGCTACCGGCCAATGACTGGAGTAATGAAGAGTTAATAAGAGCTTATTGGGGAATAGGCACATGGATCGGCGATGCAGTATCACAAAATGCTAAAGCGCATCTGCTCGGCCATGTTATTGATCAGAGATCAGTAACTTCAGGCACCACCCGCATTTACCAAACGAACCAAGCACAACCTTTCCACTCAGACTCTTGCGACATTGTCGGCCTGCTATGCTTACGTACGGCCAAACAGGGCGGTGAAAGCGCCATAGCCAGTAGCGCTGCGATTCATAACCATTTACTCGACAACGACCCCGATTCTTTGAGTCAACTCTACAATGAATTCCAATGTGATCGTTACGGTGAAATTCCCAAAGGCAAACGACCCTTCTATGCTGTTAATGTGTTTAACAATATAGACAAAAAACTGGTTTGCTGTGGCATGGACCCGGATATTCGTTCGGCACAACGGCTAGATGAGGTACAAGCTTTAACGGAAGCACAATTACGAGCGCTTAACAGCTTTCAGAGAGCCGCAAAATCGCTTTGCTTACGAATGTCACTGCAACGCGGCGATGTTCAATTGGTTAACAATCTTATCGCAGTACATGCACGCGAAGCATTTATTGATTACGATAATATCGACAAACGACGATATTTGATCAGACTGTGGCTTTCTGCAGAAGATGGTAGGCGCTTACCGGATTTCCTGGCGGAACGATGGGGCAATATCGCTGTAGGCAGTATTCGTGGTGGTATCAAGGTACCAGGAGCGGTTCCAGCTGTGCACCTGAACCCGGATGCTTGAGCCCTGCACATCTAACCCTGCACATTTAACCTGCATCTTGAACTCATCACCTCAAAACTTGAAATTCAGCTACTGCTTAGCTTGTCAGTTAACTGGCCTGTAGGCTGCCCGACGTGGCACCTCACAAAAACCTAAACGTTCAATATCGCGAATATACTCTTCGTAAAGATCATAGCGTTGTGATTGCAATGCAGCGTGCACCAGCAAATGATAAAACACATCACGTTGCGCATGACTCGCACCCATCATTTGTAATTGATGACGCACATCTCCCAGCTTCACTAAAACTTGGGCGTAATTTTTTTCTCTGTGAGCCAGTATGGCCTCACACACGGGTATACCAACCGTTTTGTAAGACAGACTTAGCGCATCTTTCTCTACAGTAGACGCAAAGTGTAGTTTCATATTACTGAGTAATTGATTGGCTTTAGCCAGTTCACCACAACCACTAAGTACCATCATGTCATGGATATTACTAAAGGCACTACCGTGGTTAGAAACACGATCAGCGCAAAGGCCAGCCAACTTGTGCCAGTGCATAGAGACATCAACACCATAAAGTTCCAATCGCATGAGCAAAGACGCGTAGTTATTGATATCGATAGTGGCTGCTGGAGATTCTTTGACGAGTGGTGAATCCAGGTTTCGCACTTGAGTGTCAAGGAGTTCAAATATTTGATCAACTTCTCCCAGTTCAAGTAAAAACAAACAAAAGTGCCACCAAAGGTGATGCCGCATTTGATTGGCGTGGCCCCAATGCCCGGACAAGCCATGCAACCAATCAATTCCCTCTTGAATTTGGCCTTTCATCAACAATACATGTGCCACAGCATGCGCACCCCAAACATCTGTTGAGTCGATCTCTACAGCAGCACGTCCGTAGTGCTCTGCCTCTTTGAAAAAACCAGCTTCTTCATTGGCAAAAGCGCGCACAGATAGTAAGGGCCCATAGTCGCTATCTGATTCGTCCCAGTGCGGCGCTGCACGCTCAGTAATTTCGTGCATCCATCGAGATTCCCCTAGCCAGAATGTTTGTTCTTGCGCTAACACATGAATGAATAAGTCATTAGGTGCATCTCTTAGCATAGTTTCGTATACAGACGCGGCTTCTACACCCCGACCCACACTTGCGTAACGTACCGCATCGAGCAAGCCCGATTCCAGTGTCACGTTTTGAAAACGCAACGATTGAGCTTGTTCTATAAGGGTAACGACTTGTCCGTTAAAGCGGGCATCATTAGCACCTTGTAGCATGCTTGCTTTAACAATTAATGGAAGACAGTAATTTTCGTCGGCCTTAATTGCAGCATCTATATAGCCCATTGCGTCAGCTTGAAAACGCCCCATCTGATTCATGCCCATCGCACATAAATCGGATGCAGACGTGGGTGATTGATTATTCATAACTAGCAGGTGTAGTTCATACCCAGGCGTCCACCATCAACGTAGATAGTTTCACCCGTGATGTAACTTGCTTTCTTGCTGGCTAGAAATGCCACGACATCACCGATCTCACTGGCTTCACCCACTCGCTGCAAAGGGGTTCGGGACATAACTCTCGCCATAGCTTCAGGATTTGAATTAACACCAGCCATCATAGCGGTATCAATGGAGCCTGGCCCAACGGCATTCACACGAATATTATTTGCTGCAAGCGCCAATGATGCCGCTTTAGTAAGTTGCGCTACACCACCCTTTGATGCACAGTATGCTGCAATAGAGGGAATGGCCACCACCGCGTTGATTGAAGACATATTAACGATCGAGCCTTCTATACTATTGGCCACCATGGCTTTTGCAGCACGCTGCAAAGCGACGTATGTGCCAGTCAGATTAATATCAATGACTTTCTTAAATTGCTCTAATGGGGTTTCTAGAAAATCACCCGGTAAGGCAACCCCGGCATTGTTCACCAGGATTTTTACTGGACCAAAGTCAGATTCTATTTTATCGAACATGGCATAAATCTGATCCGAATCACCCATATCACAGGTGATACTTTCTGTATTGTTGCCAAGCTTGTTAGCCGCAGCTTTCACACCTTCTTCGTTGATATCACACAGTATCAGGCGTGCGCCGTCTTGCGCTAATGCCTCAGCACATGCATAACCGATACCTTGCGCACCACCTGTTACTAAAGCCAATGGTTGTTCAGACATATTATTAACCCTGTGAATTGTGTAGATAGTGTGTTTATTTTAGTGACAAAAAACCGAGATAATTGCAGTTGACTAAAACAAGCCCACAAAAAATTATATTTAATCGTTGATCCCCAGACACTCTTGTTTGCTATTTTTCTCAAACGCTTTTCAATTGATAACTTAGCCACACGCTTGATTTTAAACGCTCTTGATCATTTGATTCGCTGTAAACGCACACTGATACAAACGCTTATAAAATGGTGCACTCGGAACCGTTTGTAACGATGAAATAGGTAAGGGCAAATCTTCCTTTTTTACACCTGTTAATAGTTCTGACAAGGCTTTGCCGAATACCGTGCCAGTAGTGATCCCACGACCGTTGTAACCTATAGCTGTATACAGGTTTTCATCAAGCTCGTAAATTCTCGGCAGGTGATCCGGTGTCATTGCTATTTGACCGTGCCAGGCTTGTTCAAATTCAACTTCACTCAGGCTTGGAAATAAGCGTTTAATCTGTTTTCGAGCCCAGCGCTGTGAAAGCCCTTTGTTAATACCACCGACAATGGTTCCCATGCTTCCGATTAGCAACCGATCATAAGCATCGCGACGATAATTAAACATGATCTGCCCAGTATCCCAAAGGCCCTGCTTACCTGGCAGTATGTGAGAAGCTTTGTCAGTGAGCGGCGTTGTTGCCAACTGAAAGTAGTGGATCATGGTGAAGACTTTTTTCAAATCAGGCCATAAGTCATCGGTGTATGCATTGGTACCAAGAACCACCGTTTTAGCACGAAGCTCTCCCTGATCGGTAGCGATCATCCATTCACCAGCTTCTTTAGTGAGCTTAGTTGCCCTGACACCCGTACTGATAGTTGCACCTGCACCCAATGCCGCTCTCGCCAAACCACGACAATAGCCCATCGGATTAATAGTACCCGCACGATGATCAAGCAAGCCGCCATAGAAAACATCAGTTCCGATCAATTCACTCACAGCATCGCGTTCAAGCAGATCCACTGGCTGGCCTAATCGTAGCCATTCTTCCGTGCGGCCTTTCAACTCACGGTATCCACTAGCAGAGTGCGCGGCGTGGATAGTGCCTGTTCGAGTGGCCTCACAACGCATTTGATGCTTTTCTATTAGTGAGAAAACATACTCGGGACCTTTACCAAATTGTTCTATAAAACGAGGCCCATATGTTTGCCCAAGTTGCTTACGTACATCTTGTGGTGGTAGCCAAAGCGCTGCATTCACCAAACCGCAGTTACGACCCGACCCCCCATAACCAATCTGCTTTGCTTCAAGCACATGTGCAGATAATCCACGCTCTGCGCAATGCAGCGCCGTAGACAATCCAGTAAAACCACCACCCACTATGGCGATGTCTGCCTTTTCAGTGCCTGTAAACTCGCTGTGATGGTCTTGCTCCTCCGACGAAGCATCCCACAACGAAATAGAATTAATGGACATCAACTTCCCCTGCGACTGTTTTTTCATACATGACAATTAAGCTGTATGGATAAGCACTGTCTGGAGGCACGACCGGACTCTATATTATTCTTAAATAGTAACGACGAAATCGGCGAATATTGACACATTTTACGGGTGCTGTCATTCTTGGTCATAGAGAGGTTCAAAATGCCATCCAAGTATCAGAAAAACATTTCTTTTGCCCTATGCCCTATGCCCTATGCCTTTTGAACAGCAATTAAAATAGTGACTCTGGATTGATATTGTAGTGGATCAATACAATAGCGATATCGCGATTATCGGTGCAGGCATAGTCGGAATTGCAACCGCTTATTATTTGAAGGCTGCAGATCCTGATAGATCAGTATTGCTTATCGATGCAACTGAGCCCATGGCGCTGACCTCAGCACAGTCGGGCGAAAATTATCGCAACTGGTGGCCACACCCAGTGATGACTGCATTCACAGATCACAGTATCGATCTAATGGAATCGCTTGCGAACAAAACCAATAACCTGATTAATATGAATAGGCGTGGCTATGTTTTGGCCACACGCTCTGACAACACAGATACACTGCTCAAAGAATTGGAACATGGGTACTCGGAATCACAAAACAGCGATATACGTATACATAATCAAAGATCACCCAAGACCTACCAGACAACAAACCACGCGATTTACAAACCACCGGATTCACCAGAATGGGAAACTGCACCATCGGGTGTGGATGTAATAAAAGATCCTGCCCTAATCAGAGACACCTTCCCTTCATACGACGATGAGATAAAAGCGGTTATTCATATCCGCCGTGCTGGTGCCATCAGTGCTCAGCAAATGGGTCAATACATGTTGCAGCAGTTTAAACAGGCTGGTGGCTTGTTTGTCAGGGCCGAC
>CALHRQ010000205.1 GCA_938038175.1 uncultured Granulosicoccaceae bacterium
GTTGATTGGTATAAATAAACCGCCGGGTGGGCGTTTTCATTTACGCATTGATTCTCTGCGTAATCTTCAAAGTAGTGAAATAAGGACATTGGCGGAATTTAATCATCAAAAAGTGCATGCGGTTGCGGGAATCGGTCGGCCTGAGCGTTTTTTTGAAGCCTTGAAAGCTGCTGGTGTTATGGTTGTGCCACATGTCATGCCGGATCATCACGAGTACATCGAGGGTGATTTACTGTTTGAAGAATCACTGCCGGTTTTTGTAACAGCGAAGGATGCGGTAAAAGTGCGTGAACTCCCTATCGCCTTGCATGAAGTGTTTGAAGTCATCGCGGAACCTGTGCTTGATCAAACCTTATTGACATTGATTGACCAGTCTCTTGATCAATTGCTGGATAAAAAAATGCCTGTACCCCAAATTACAAACACATGAACCCAATTCCAGCCTACACCATAGTGATTCCGGCCCGTTACGCTTCCAGCCGGTTCCCCGGTAAGCCGCTGCACCCGTTAAATGGCCGAGCGATGTTGTTGCATGTAGTTGATCGTGCGCGTGAATCGGGTGCTCAGCGTATTGTGGTAGCAACCGATGATGAAAGAATTTCCAGTGTTTGCAAAGCGGATGATGTTGATGTAATGATGACGCGAGCAGACCACCCCAGTGGAACGGACAGAATTGCAGAGGTCGCTGAAAAACTGGCGTTGCCGGATGACACTATTATTGTTGGGTTGCAGGGTGATGAGCCAGCAACACCTAAAAGCCACCTTGATCTACTGGCGCAAAACCTTTCGCGTCTTGATCATGCTGATATGGCGACACTCTGTGTTGCGATCAAGAGCAAGCAGGATTATTTGAATCCGGATCGGGTTAAGGTTGTACGAGATGATAACGGTATGGCGCTGTATTTTAGTCGTGCATCCATACCTGCACTGCGTGATCTCAACAGCAGTGCAGGTTCAAATGAGAGTACAAATGAAAGTAATGTACATTTTCCTGCCTCATTTATACATGTGGGTTTGTATGCTTATCGTCGATCATTTTTAAAGCGATACACCACTATGCCTGCCTGCCAGATCGAGAGCGACGAGCAGTTGGAACAACTGCGAGTTTTGTATCATGGTGGACGGATTCATGTGGCTGAAGTAGAGGCCACAGAGGCGCATGGTGTCGACCGTCCAGAAGATGTTGCCATGGTGGAAAAATTGTTGCCTGGAAAAAATTAATGCTGTGTGTCTTTGCACTCGGTGAGTTTACGCACAGTGAGTATGCGCACAGTGAGTATCCGTGCGGTGAGTATCCGTGCGGTGAGTTTGCCTGCGGTGAAATTACGATGGAGACTGAAATTAGTGAGTGATAAAAGTGATAAATCCTGGGAACAGCTAAGTCGAGACTCTGTCTATAAAGGGTTCTATCGTATCGATAAACTGCACTTTCGTCATACCTTGTTTGAAGGTGGTTGGTCCCCAACAGTCGATCGTGAAATGTTCGTACGAGGTGATGTTACTGCGGTGCTTCCCTATGACTCTGTAAACGATACGGTTGCATTGGTTGAGCAGTTTCGAATAGGCGCCATGAATCAAAAACCGAATCCGTGGCTAATGGAAGTAATCGCTGGCATGATTGAGCCTGGTGAGACGCCAGAGGAAGTTGCGGTGCGTGAATCCAAAGAGGAGGCAGGTCTGGAGCTCGATAAGTTGGAGCTTATTGCGCATTACCTGGCAAGCCCCGGATCGACCACCGAAGAGGTGTTCATCTATTACGCAGAAACTGATCTATCGAATGCTGGTGGTGTTTTTGGTTTGGAATCCGAAACAGAGGATATTCGCCTGCACATTGTGAAAGCTGATGACGCGATTGCCATGCTCGATTCTCGCGAGATAAAAAATGCGATCAGTGTGATTGCACTGCAATGGTTCAAGAATCAACGTTTGCAAAAAGTGACATGACATGACGCAGGCCAGCGTCGCTGGCAGCACAAATGTAGGAGTAATAGTCTACGTTATTGTTTTGATTGGATAGTGTAAAAGTTAACAATTAATCGTGTTTGCTTAAATTCATATACTGTAATAACATCAAGTTATTATACTTGACGTACCCACTGGTGTTTTGTATAGTATATCTCATACATAGGGGATATACACATGAGCATTCTTTCAAAACCATATTTTCACAACGAAGAAGCAGCGTGTGAATTCGTTGAGTCAAACGTATGGCCGAATGGTCCTGTATGCCCACGCTGCAAAGGCAGTGACCGCATAACCAAAATGCAAGGCAAATCAACTCGCATTGGTACTTACAAGTGCCGCGCTTGCCGTAAGCCTTTCACTGTCAAAATCGGCACTATCTTCGAGTCCAGCCACGTAAAAATGCACCTTTGGATGCAGGCTATTTTCTTGATCTCATCTAGCAAGAAGGGATTCAGCTTAAACCAGCTGCACCGCACTTTGGGCGTGACTTTGAAAACCGCTTGGTTTATGTCTCACCGCATCCGTGAGGCCATGAAGAGCGATGACGCTAACTTTGGCTCAGGCGGTGGATTTGTTGAAGCCGATGAAACCTACATGGTTAAAACCAAAGGTCATGGTTCTGGCCCTCACTACAGCAAGAAGCGTAAGGTGTTGTCACTGATCGACCGTGACACTAAGCAGGCTAAATCAATGGTAATGACCAAAGTAACCATTGAAGAGTTAAAGCCAGTTCTGGAGTCTAACATTGCCTGTTAAGCGCAATTGATGACCGACGGCGCTATGGTTTATCGCAAGATTGGTAAAGAGTCATTCTCGGCTCATCACATTGTTAATCACCACGCTGGTGAGTACGTCAATAAGGACAATCCTGAAATCAACACCAACTCGGTTGAGAACTATTTTTCAGTATTCAAGCGTGGCATGCGCGGGACTTACCAGCACTGCGCACACAACCACTTAAACCGTTATTTGGCTGAGTTTGATTTCCGTTACAATAACCGCTCTGCGCTGGATATTAGCGACGAGCAACGGGCTGAATACTTAATAGCTGGTATCGTTGGTAAGCGCCTAACTTACGAAAGAATTGCTGAATGAAGAAAAAGACAGGAAAGACCGCCAATACGGATGGCGGCGTAAAAAAGGATAACGAAGAACAGTCGAGCAGATTTATTGATATGGCGGAAGAGCTTGGCTATGACAAAAAAGGCAAAGGATTTAAAGACGTTATAGATTCAGTACAAACTGATGGTAACGCCGACGAAGCTAATAAATAGCCAGTGCCACAACCTCTTTCCACATTCAAAAAGACACCACAGCAATTTCAAATTGCAAGACCATCTGTTCATGTTTTTGAGCATAGCCCGCAGCTTGCTACATTCGAGTTTGAAGCACTAGTTTCTTGGACGCGAATAGAAGCGCATCTTTTTGATCTCTTCGTAAGTATTATGGGTGGGCCTGAAAGCGAATTGATCAAGTCATATCCAAGCTTAGGGACTCTAGCTGCAAAATACGACTACGTGTGCCCGCATGCGCAATCCAAGCTTAGTGAAATTGAGCTTGCTATCTTTAGTGAATTGCTAAAACGGGTTGAATCCTTTTCAAAAAAAAAACGAAACAAGCTTGCTCATTTGTCGTGGGGAACTGCGAAGAACTTCCCCGACGCATACTTGCTAGTTAAACTAGGAGTTTTCATTCTTGACAATATCGATCATAAAAAAGTTATGGTCTATAGGAAAATCGATTTCATTGAGATAGTTGACGACAATGATGAACTGACTAAATCTATTCGTCATTTTGAAAGCATTTTACGCTGTCCATCCGAATCAAACGATAAACTACTTCACTTACTATTCGAGCGGCTTGAGTTGTAAGGTATGGCATCGGTCGTTCGAACTCGTCTTGAAATTCATCGAGTAGGATTTCAATCACGGCATTCTCCAGCTCCTCTATTTCTGGAAGCTTGTTTATCTTTTGTGTAAATGGCCTGCGGCCATCGCGTCGTAGTTTGTAAGTATTATTTTTCATGTGAATACTCATTGTTGGAAATAATTTAATGCACAAAGGTTTGAATTCAGGAATAGGGCTACTTTCATTTTGTTTTTGCTTATTCATTTTTTTTGGTTTGTTTTTAGCAAGTGAAGAGTGCTTAAATGACCAAAATAACCACGTAGCCAAAAGCCAGAAATCCGCAGAAATAAGTCAAGATACTGAGAAAGATAAAATCAGTGGCGCGATTACCATCGGCGGCCAGCGCTTTGAGGTGAAACCAGAAGCCCCCAATACAGAAGACTACAAAGAAGAAAGAAGTAATTGCGAAGACGCCAAAAGACTGCTGAATTTTGCGCAGAGCATTAGCAATCCTCTTATTGCTATATTTACCATGTTGGCTGTCTATTTCGCGGTTCTGGCATGGAGAATCGGCAAAGCGGACCTTGCTCAAACCAAGAAAGCCAATGTGCTCCAGCTGCAGTCTTATTGGTCCATAGTAGATTTTGACTGGCGGTGGCAAATCGTTGGCGATGGACAAAGAATTCAGCCAAATATCGCGATAAAGTTCGTCAACAAAGGCATCACTCCCGTGTATGGAGTTGAGCGTATAACCATTCTTGACGCTCGAATAATGACCCCAAGACGTTACAAGGATGGATATCTGGCTGACCCCGCTCATAAAGGCGACTACAGAACGTTTTGTTACGATCACGTTTTTTACCGGAACCAGTGGGTGGTAAATCCGTACAGCCTTGTTAAGTTCGATCACCTTGCGCCTAATGAAATGCAACCAATAATGTTTACCCTGATCCTTAAGGACAACGGTGAAAATCTTCAACCTTATGGGGCTGTTGAAAAGGTGTTCATAAAGGGGAGTATTCATTTCTATGACATAAGCACCGGACCAGACGAGATTCGAATTTGCGATTTCGAGATTCAGGATGACAGCTGGGACTTTCAGCGATGGTTTGATAAATTTAGAGACAAAATTGGAGATGAAAAAGAGCCTCAAAGACAGATGAGCAGAATCACTGGTGATCAAGTTGTTATGAGAGATCGAAATTACGAAAAGCGAAGAGACAAAGAATATTCGGAGTTTATGGCTCAGTTTGATGTAGACAAGCCCGCTGATAGCACTGACTAGACACATAGCCCGATTGGTTGCAACGAAGCTGCTCTCATTCATGGCCTAGTCCCAATAACTGGACAGTGTTCTTGTAATAAGCACTGGTATTGCGTACAGTGGGTACGTGATATATGATAACTGGAATAATATACAGTATTAATAAGGAGCTAGCAGGCAATGCAATCATCGATGTTATCAACCACAAAAGAATGCAACATAAACACTCACGTCTCTTCGGATAACCGCACCGCCAGCAAAACCCTTAACACGATAGAAATCAAAGCTTACATTGATGATATTGAATTGCTTGCAGGCCGATTAAAGGCCTTGGCTGGTGCAGTACCGCTAGAAAGAATGCAGCACGACACCTTTTATGCCTGTACGTCTGGCCGGCTTAAATTGCGTTGCTCTGGCAAAACAAACGAGCTGATTTACTATCAGCGCGTGAACGACTATGGCCCAAAGCAGGCAAGATACCAATATTCTCTTACCAGTAATCCGGGAGCCTTGCGTCATACTCTGGCTGGGGCATTTGGAGAAACGGGTCGTGTCAGGAAATATCGGCAAAGCTATAAGGTGGGCGAAGCATCGATACACCTGGATAAAGTTGCGGGGCTTGGCGACTTCATCGAGATCAAAGTCGAAACTCCAACTTGTACAAATTTTGACAGTCAGTGCGGCTGCGGCTCATTTTCAAGCACATTCACCGACATGCATTCCGATATTCACTACGAAACTCACAACGAACTTTATATCGACATGCAAGAAGAACGGCAGAGAGGAATTAAAGCAGTAGAAGATCTTATGACAATACTTGAAATAGACTTATTCCAGCTTGTAGATGGTGCTTATATGGATCTAATAATTGAGCGTAATGGGGGTGTTACTGGCAGCTCGACACGTCCGATTAAGTCGGAATTTGATAACTGGTAGGCGCAATTTGTTGAACTGGTATACAAGCATCATTACGCTTAGTGAAATACGGGTGTTAGATAATTGACATATAGAGCTGCAACAACGACGATGTAAGCTGTAAAGAAAACCAGATGTGATGTAATGATCTCTAAAAATTGTCAACTCCGGGTACTTCACCATTCAAAATTGTCTTTGTGCACCCTAAGTACGCTGTTACTAGTGGCATGCAACAATGGTTCAACTGATGGGGAGTTGGTGTTTGGCAGTGTTGGCAAATCATCGGTTCTAATGACGCCACCGGCAGTGATTTCTCAGTCGCGGTCGGTCAATCAACAAGCTCTCACGGTGGTTGTTTCAGTTAATGGCGAAGGCATTCAGCTACAGCCCCTTGAGACTGGTCAGTGGTCGGGTGTCGTTAGTGTTCCCGTGGGGGAGCAATTGGATATTGTCGTAACCTGGTCTGAAGCATTTCAAGGGCGTGTGTTAAATCTGGCGCAAGCCAGCCGACTTTTTGATGTACCAACCGACGAGATCTCACCCGTAGTTCATTTCTTATCAAGGGATTTTTTCACAGGCTTTGACGTTGATGGCGATGGCCGCACCAACTTAGCTGAGCGTAATAACAATAGCGACCCGTTTGTTAATGAGGCGCCAGAAGATCCAATACAGTTCGCCACGGTCATGGTTGAAGCGGCACTGCCTGCCGTATTTAACGATCTTGATGAAGAAGTTATCGCTGGGTTTTCTGCGCTATCGTCGGTGGATCGTGAACCCGTAGTGCTGCGCTTTGAAGATAATCGCTGGGTGGGTCAAGCCGTATTGCCTGCACAACGAGATGCACAAATTATCTTTACAGTGTTTGGTAGCGCTGGTCAGTCTCTGCCTCTGGCGGTTGCAACAGTAGTTCAAAATATCGGGACTGGTACGACAGTCACCATAGGTGCAAACGACTATGATTTTTCAGATTTCAATGCTGATTCCGATGCCTTTTCAAATGCCGATGAAATAGTTCAGGGCACCAATCCTTTTGATCGAGGTGATCCGGTTTTCGATCCTTGCCGAATTTCTCAATTTGACGAAGGCTGCAATATCGATAGCGACAATGATGGCGACCCTGATAGCGAAGAATCAGAATCACGTGACCGAGATGATGACGGTATTCCAGATTTTCTTGAGTCATCAATTATTGATGCTGATGAAGATGGTATTTTTGCTGAAAGTGATTCTGATGAATCAAACGCTTGTGTACCACTCACTGACAACCTTGCCTGTTTAAGTTTGCAGGCGATGTCTCCAGAGCCTTCGGCACCCACGCCAGAACCAGAGCCAGAACCAGAGCCAGAACCAGAGCCAGAACCAGAGCCAGAGCCAGAGCCAGAGCCAGAGCCAGAGCCAGAACCGGAGCCAGAACCTGAGCCAGAGCCAGAGCCAGAGCCAGAACCGGAGCCAGAACCGGAGCCAGAACCGGAGCCAGAACCGGAGCCAGAACCGGAGCCAGAACCGGAGCCAGAACCGGAGCCAGAACCGGAGCCAGAACCAGAAACGGAGCCAGAGCCAGAACCTATGCCTGTGACTACGGACACGCCACTAGAATTCAGATTCTTCGAGGGGCAATGGACTGTACTCCCTGATTTTTCAGCGCTAACTCCTGTAAGCACAGGGGAAACAGAAACCTTCGTGCTACCTTCAGCAGGCGATGGATTGTTGTTTTTTGGTGTGCAGTATGAAGGGCTTATCCTTATTGAAACGGCGGATAACTACACCTTTTTTACAGAATCCAATGATGGGACTCGTCTGTATATTAATGGCACCCTCGTCGTTGACAATGACGGCACGCACGTATCAAAAGAGGAGTCAGGGTCTATTGCGCTCACACCAGGTTTTCATACAATAAGGCTGGACTACTTTCAAGCTGGTGGGACAACAGATTTGTCTGTCAGCTGGCAGAGCGGATCGTTTGCTAAGCAAATTATCCCAGGCACTGTGCTGTTTGAGCCTTAGAGGCTACTAGTACTGCTAACGTAACTAAGCTATTGGGTTCTTAGCCTGGATCTTTTAGCTTAGTGGTTAGTTGCCTGTCCCTTACTTATGTGAAAATTATTAGGTGCAATTAACTGGCTGCCTGCTTTTGTGTTACCGCCTACGCTAATTAAATTAGCAAGCGTTACTTGATAACCTGGCTTTTTTTGATATACGTTTTTGCATCAATGATAGTCATGCCGGGTACATAAGCTAAAGTGTGCACACCGACTATCCGATCATTCCAGTCTGGCGTAATTCGGCTTACTGGAATCTCTTTATACTCTTCTTGACTCAGCTCCGTTATTTCATGCAGCTGAACTGCATAGCCGTAATCTACACTGCAATCCTGAGCCGGCCGAAATAGCCTGCCATCGCTCTCAAATAGTGCACCGGCTGGTCGTGCGGTTCGCGGATCAGAGACAACTACACGTTGTTGATGAGGAATCCATTCGTCATCGAGAAAATGGTTCGCGGAGAACACATACAGTTCGTCATGTGTTATGCCTCCTTCGGCGTCGGATTTGTTAGTAAACATCCACCAGCGGCCATCTTTTTCATAGAGTGTGGTGTCCACGGCGTAAACGTTGCTCATCAACGTCTTCACATGTACCCACTTATCAGGGAAAGACTCACATTTATATAAGTCGATCGAGTGGTTCGCGACAGATTCAGGAACCATATACGTTTCTCCCTCATGCTCAAACACAAAGGGGTAGGATAGATGGTAGTCCGCTGCCAGAACTGTTTGTGCTTCACCCACTGTCCCGTTTTCGTCAATTGGAATAACCGTTATGTGGCCGCGGTTAGTGTCGTACATAAATTCTTCAACGAAGACATAGAATATACCGTCCCGCTTTATGATATGCGGATCGGCCCAATATCGGTCATTTGGTGTTTCAAGAAGGGTGAACTGCCAAGGTGCGGTCGACAAGTCATCATCAAGCTTAAAGTACAGTATCCATTTTTCTTCAAAGCGTTTTCGAAAAATGGCGAGCTTCGCATAATTTACAATATTCGTTGTGACGTATCGCAAGGCTTGACGCAGGCTTATATTTTTTTCAGTGAGTAGTGGCTGAGAATAAAAACTGACAGGTGGATTCCTGGACTTTGCAGCATTTATAAATTCGTCAATGCCCAGGTGCTGCAGTTCAGCAAGTTTGCGTGGCAGCATGTCAACTGATCGCCAGTACTGCCTGTGGCGAGTTTTTGTGGGTGAGCATCTATCTCTGGCTGTGAATGACCGGCCTATCACCAGCCCATCATCCAGACGCTCATTTAGAATTTGTAGAGTAATGCCAGCGAGAATCTGATCGTGGTAGTGCTCCCAAACCGCAGGTGGTCCACCACGATTGACTTGATTATCACCATGATGAAAAGACCACACTCCGCAAGGAGGAATTGTCAGCACTTCGCCTTTTAAAATTCGCCAACCTAAGCGGATAATCACATCGATATTGTGCTCGCGCAGCGTTTGGGCATCGCTGCTGCTTATGCGATCGACCCACTGTGTGGTTTCAGGGACCATTTTGATGGTCTCGATGGACTTGTTAAGATCATCCAGGCTACGCATAGCGTGAGGATCAGGGTTCTCACGAAAATTCTTTCTGTCCCAAAGTGTATAGCGATAGAACAACATCTTGGCTAGCGAAGATGGTTTAGGCTCTACCGATGAGATGGTAGCCGCATCGCGCACGACCGCCAGAACAACGTTACCGGTACCTTCCTGCTGGATCTTTTCGAGCATCTGAAACTGCCATTCTGACACGCTTGCCGTGTTGGTTAAAAGGGCAATTCGTAAAGGGTGGGTGTTGGGCATGAATAAGCTCGGTGGTGTTTATGTTGGGCCTGGGATTTGATTGGTTTAACCAGCTATATACACGTCAGGGTAATCTTAATATCGT
>CALHRQ010000206.1 GCA_938038175.1 uncultured Granulosicoccaceae bacterium
TTACTTCCCATTTCGATTAACGACACCTAGCCTTTTTTTATCAGTTTTGTCTGTATAAGCTCTTTTTGCATAAAAGTGTTATCTGTAAAAGCGCTATCTGTAATTGCGCTACCTGTAATTGCTGTATCTGTAAAACCAAACATTAAGTGACGTGCCTTAGTAACGGCTTTATTTTAACTAAGCCAAATGGCGGTTATTTGTCATTATCAAATCATGGTAGCACAGTGATTAAGCTAACTAACAATCAATGTTTGTGAAACTCTTGAAATTGCAATAATTCTTTCAGTGTGTCAGCGTTTTATGTTCATTCTTCTAACCGTGCAAGTGGCTTACGGCATTCTACTTTTCTTCTTGTTTAAGCCCAGAGCTGCACTAACTTCTATCGGTTTAAATTGCCAGGAAAATGCGACAAACTATTTATTGAATGGTTAAGAGATTAGCAGGCAAGCAACAGTTTTAGCCTACTATACAAGAGCAGGACAGTAACGCGTTTAGTGCTATGGATGTTTTAATGTCTATGGAATAATTATAAAGTCTACGGATTAATTAAACGAGTTTAGTCATCCAATAGCTACCCTTCGAGGGGTTTTATGCATGTAGCGATTCTTGGCAAAGACTTTGGCAAAGTAGAGTGAATGTTTGATTGGCTTAAATCGGGTTAGTACAATCTGGTAGTAACCACACTTACTAATACGTGTGGTGAAATATTCGCTTGTTTGACATTTTAGTGACACTGCAAATCGTTTAAACGCTATTTGTTCGGATAGCTAATTGTCCTGTAAGGGTTTTATGAACTGGACACTTGTCTGCAATTTGCAATAACCGTTTTCGTTGAGCGTCATCCAGATCACCAATAAATTCAATATCACGATCAATCACGTCAAGCTGTTGTGGGTTTTCATCACAGCCTTCGCAATCAACGCGGTATTCGCGCGCATGTCGTAGCGCTATTTTGACATCATCAAGCGGCCATTTTTTTCTGTTCGCGTACATGCGAACGGTCATTGCGGTACAGGCACCGACAGCTGCGAGTAGGTGCTCATAAGGGTCAGGACCCGTATTGTTACCTCCGACTTTTGTCGGTTCGTCAGCTCTCCAATGATGGCTGTCACTGAAGACATCTATTGAGAACTTGTGATTGTGCTCGCTCACATGGATCTCTCCGCCAGCGACCTTGGGGCGCTCCACGGCTTCTTCTGGCAAGAAGCGAGTGGACCAGGAGGAGATCAGGCCGGCCACATATTCTGCGTCTTTGGCGCTGGTTAACAAATGATCTGCATCATCCAGGCTGATAAAACTTTTAGGGTGATGTGCTGCTTTATAGATACGTTCTGCTTCCTGAATGGATACGGTTGAATCCACTGGTGAATGCAATACCAGTAAATCTTGTTTCAATTTCTCGATAGTTTTCACGGATGTCTGGCTAATATCATCCAGAAACTGCTTTTTTATTGTAAAAGCGCGTCCTGCCAGATCTACCTTGGCCTCGCCTTTATCATTAATAGTGTCTATATCGCAGTGAAACTGCTTGGAGACATGCTGAGCATCGGCGGGTGACCCGATGGTGACTACACCAAGTGCTTCGGGTATTGATCCGGCTGCGTTGAGTACGGCGGTACCGCCAAGGCTGTGTCCTACCAGAATGCTTGGCGCCATATCTTGTTGGCGCAGGTAATCAGCAGCGGCAACCAAATCCTGAACATTGGATGTAAAGTTAGTATTAGCAAAATCACCATCACTATTGCCCAAACCTGTGAAATCGAAACGCATCACGGCATAACCCTTTTTTACTAACGATCGAGCAATACGGCTGGCCGCCGCGATGTCCTTGCCACACGTAAAGCAATGCGCAATTAAGGCAGTGGCTTGCGGCTTAGCGTCCGGGATTTCCAATAGTCCGGCAAGGGAATCGCCTGTGGCACCTATAAATTCAATTTTATGACGTTGCGGCATGCTTTACTCTCCTATTGCGTGGTCGCTTGCTTGAGCATGGGAGTAAGGGTTTCAAGGACGTATTCTGCAAGTAATGGCTGTGCTTTTTCATTAGGATGAATGCCATCGCGCTGTAGAAAGGCAGTTGGGTCTGTCAAAAGGGGCTCAAGCAAAAACGGGATTAATTGTGATTGAGTATTCTCAGCGGCATCAGCAAAGGCTTGTACAAATTTTTTTGTGTACACAGGGCCGTAATTAGACGGTATTTGCATTCCCGCAATGATAACGTCCGCGCCGGCTTCTTGACTCAGTATGGTCAATTTCTCCAGATTTTGACGCATCTTTTTAAGTGGATAACCCCTTAGGCCATCGTTGCCACCCAGCTCGATGATCACTATGTCAGGTGTAAAGCGCGTCAGTGCATCAGGCAGTCGCCGCAGCCCGCCCTCTGTGGTGTCACCACTGATGCTGGCATTCACAAACTCGATTTCCGGGTCCCTTTCCTGCAGGGTGTTCTGCGCAAGATGGACCCAGCCGAGCTGTTCGTCCATGCCATAAGCTGCACTGATGCTGTCGCCCAGCACCAAAATGGTTTTAGCAGCGACCGAACCACTGTGAAAAAATCCAATCAGAAGTAGGATCAGTAATAAACGCATAAGTATTTTCGCCCCCGTTGTTTGATGCGAGCGTGGCTCCGTTATGATGGACAGTAGCCTACTGCTTTTTGTTCACTCTCGTTGACAATAACTGCATTGCACACTTAACAATACGCGCTAAACGCGCCAACAATACCTGTAAAACATGAGTTCAGTGACAAATAACACACAAAGTGCACAAGAATCTGACCTCCAGTCTGTCCTGTCAGCCGAGCAGATAGAGAAAACCGTGTCTGGACCCAGTGGTCAGCTCACGATATTGCATGCCCTGGATATTGATGTGCGCAGCAGCGAAGCGACCGCCATTGTTGGGCCTTCCGGGTCCGGTAAATCAACTTTGCTAGGCATATTGGCTGGGCTGGACAGCCCAACCAGTGGCACCGTCACGATGCTAGGCGAAAGCCTGAATGAGCTGGATGAAGATGGCCGGGCGCGTTTACGAGCTGGGAAGGTTGGTTTTGTTTTTCAATCGTTCCAGCTTTTACCTGGGTTAACGGCTCTGGAGAACGTGATGTTGCCGCTCGAATTATCAAACACAGATAATGCTGAAGAGCGAGCCCATGGCATGCTTGAACAAGTCGGGCTTGCTGATCGAACCAGCCATCAACCATTGCAGATGTCTGGCGGCGAGCAGCAGCGGGTAGCCATTGCGCGTGCATTTGTTGCGCGCCCAGCGTTGCTTTTTGCCGATGAACCCACTGGTAACCTGGATTCTGCAACTGGAACGAAAATCACGGATTTGATGTTTTCTTTGCGTGAGGAGCAAGGCGCAGCCCTGGTTTTAGTGACGCATGATGACAGGCTTGCACAGCGCTGTGATCGTTGTCTGAAAATGGCGGATGGCAAGCTGGTAACACTATGAGTTTCATGCACCAATTAAGGTTTACCTGGCGAGCCTTGCGGCGCGACTTTCGAGCAGGTGAGCTGCGCGTGTTGGCCTTCGCTCTCATCGTTGCTGTTGCCTCAGTTACTGCCGTCGGGTTCTTCACTGACAGGATCGGCCGGGCCATGGAACGTCAGGCAGCCGATGTGTTAGCAGGCGATTTACTGGCAACATCTGGCTTCCCGATTCCGCAGGAGATTCATGATCAGGCTAACTCGCGGAATCTGGATACCGCCATGCACACCCGTTTCCCCAGTGTCGTTATCAACACTGAAGATGAATCTCAGTTGGTGGCGGTAAAAGCGGTCACACTCGGCTATCCCTTACGCGGCGCATTACAGCTAAGCACATTGGATGATCCTGACAATGATGCACCGCTTGGTGTGCCATCACCTGGTTCTGTCTGGATAGACAATCAGCTCAAAGGCATATTGGCGATATCGCAAGGTGACACACTCACACTCGGGGCGCGTGATTTCCTGGTTGAGCGTTTAATTGTGTACGAACCTGATCGTGGCGAAAACGTGTTTGAGATCGCGCCACGTGTGATGATGAACACGGTTGATCTTGAAAGCTCAGAGCTACTTGGTGAGGGTAGCCGCGCCCGTTACACCCTGCTAATGGCGGGTGAGATTGAGCCTGTTGGCGATATGCGTGACTGGCTTGATGAGAATATGGCTGACGAGGTACGCGTGCAGAGTGTGCAGGATGGCAGCCCACAATTACAGCGAGCATTGAGTCGTGCACAACGTTTTCTGGGCCTGGCCTCTGTCGTCACAGTGCTATTGGCAGGTGCGGCTATTGCGCTTGCGGTAAGGCAATTTGCGCTTCGCCAATCCGATGCCAGCGCGGTACTCAGAACACTGGGTGCCAGCCGACGTGAGGTTGTTATCTGGCTGGTCTTGCGTCTGTGTGCTATTGCATTGCTTGCCTCTTTTATAGGGGTTGTTATCGGTTGGTTTGCACAACTGGTACTGGCTGAATTACTGGTGACCTGGTTTAAGCTTGACTTACCAACACCGGGCTTGTGGGCACCACTGGTAGGTACACTCACCGCTTTTATTGCAGTGGCGGGTTTTGGTTTGATGCCAGTACTCAGAGCTGGGCGAGTCGCAGTGATGCGAGTGCTGCAACGTGATTATTCAGGGCTTGACAGCAGTCTGCTAGTGACGACCTTACTCGGTTTGGTCGCAACGTATTTTGTTGTGTTACTGCAATCGCGAGATTGGTTACTGAGTGCAATTGTGGTAGCAGGGGTTGTATTGATGCTGGCGGTGTTTGCTTTTTTCGGTCGCTACATTGTAAAGCTTGTAAGAGTGCTGGCAGGCAAGCGCTTTAGGTTAAGTGTGGCAGGCTTGCAGCGTCGCGCAGGTAGCAGTGTTGTGCAGTTGGCCGCTTTTGGTATGGGCATCATGGCATTGCTGCTAATCTCCATTGTGCGTGTTGATGTGCTTGCAGCATGGGAGCAGGATGTACCTGAAGATGCACCTAATGTGTTTGTGGTTAATATCCAACCCGATCAGGTAGAAGGTTTTAGGCAACGTCTGGATGAGCAGCAAATTGATTCTGCTGGTGTTTTTCCAATGGTTCGAGCGCGTATGGTGTCACACAATGGTAAACCCATTCTGAGTAACCCTGAAGATGAACGCCAACAACGTCATGCTCGGCGTGAATACAACCTGACCTACAGTGACGAACAGCCATTGGCAAATGAAATTGTCGAAGGTGAATGGTGGCCTACGGATGGTACAGCAGAGCCTGCTTTTTCGATTGAAGAAGAATGGGCAACCGATCGTGGGTATGAAGTTGGCGATATGCTGACATTTAAAGTTGCCGGGGTTGAAACATCGGCAAAAATTGCCAATATTCGTAAAGTAGACTGGGAGTCTTTTCAGGTTAACTTTTTTATAATGGCGTCCCCTGCGGCACTTGAAGGCATGCCGGCGACCTTCGTTACAAGCTTTCATAGCGATGAAAATTTTTCAACCGCAACCAGTGGTTGGGCACGCGAGTTTCCAGGCATTGCAGCACTTGATATTGGCGCCATTATCAAACGCATTAAACTCCTGATGGAAAGAGCATCTCTTGCGGTAGAGTATGTATTTTTGTTTACGTTACTTGCCGGTATTTGCGTGTTACTTGCTGCTGTACAAAGTAGCCAGGCAGAACGTAAACGCGAAGCTGCAATTCTTCGTGCGCTTGGTGCATCTCATAAACAGATACGTGAATCTATCGTGGCAGAATTCGCCATCCTGGGTGCTATCGCCGGATTTTTGGCTGCTATGTTCGCCACCGGTGTTGCCTGGACATTGAGCCGCTACGTCTTCGAACTACCGTTTCACTTCAATGCCTTTCTCTGGGTCGTCGGTGTTGTGGGTGGTGCAATTGGTATTAGTGTTGCCGGCTTTCTGGCAACACGCGCGGTGCTGGATACACCCCCGGTTGTGGCGCTACGTCACAACGCCTAATCACTTTAGAGGATTTTTTCTTGCTGTATAGATCGGTAGTCTGAAGAGAGCGTTCGGTTTATGGCAACTGATTTCTGATCGCCGATACCCAATATTGGTTACACGCTTTTTTTGGTAGCACTGCATGAAGCATACGTTTTCAACCGATGATTCGCATTTAGCTTCTATCGAAGCAACTTGCTCATATCTGTCTGAAAACTGCACGCGTGCGCAATCTTTGATGATTCGTCGCGCTGTTGAATGCTACTGGCCTTTTAAATCTGCTGTAACTCATTACCCTTGTGCGCTTTATGTTGCCGCTCAATTAAAAAGTATGCGCGCAGATGTACCAACACTAGTTGCCGCATTACTCGGTGATGATGTGCTGGGACGCGAGTTGCCCGTTGAAGAAGTGCGCACAAAGTTTGGTCAGGAAATTGCCGAACTGACTCGCCAGGTTCGCTGGTTGAATCAACTCTCAATGAAGGATGCGGCTATTGCAGGGTCAGTAGGATCAAAAGATCAGGCCGAAATGTTACGTCGCATGTTGTTGTCCATGGTGGAGGATATTCGTGTCGTTCTAGTCAAGCTTGCGTATAGAACACAGCGTTTATACATGCTTGTAAAAGCAGACACACGTAATGCACATGATGTCGCCAGTGAAACACTGACTATTTATGCTCCGGTTGCCAACAGGCTTGGTCTTGGCCAGCTTAAGTGGGAACTTGAAGATGTGGCTTTCCGAATTGTTGAACCACACGCTTACAAGCGTATTGCCAGCGCATTGGAAGAGAACCGTGCCGATCGTGAAAATTACATACGCACCTTTGTCGCAGACCTTGAACAACGACTGATAGATCTGGAGCTATCCGCGCATTCGGTTTTAGGCAGACCAAAACATATATTTAGCATCTGGAAAAAGATGCGTAGTAAACGTATCGAATTCAATGATCTCTTCGATGTAAGAGCTGTTCGCGTGCTTGTTAATGATGTCACAGAATGTTATGCGGTGCTGGGTGCTGTGCATAATGCATGGCAGCCTATCCGAAACGAATTTGACGATTACATTGCCAATCCTAAAAGCAATGGATACAAGTCTTTGCATACGGCAGTTATTGGGCCAAGCGGTAAAGCAGTAGAGGTACAAATCAGAACCCATGATATGGATGATGAGGCGGAGAACGGTGCTGCAGCACACTGGGCCTACAAAGAGAACAGTGCCGCAGATGCAGCAATGCAACGCAATATTGACACGCTAAAGCAGCTTCTTGAAGATTCTGATGAGCAGTTGATTGAAGGCTTTACGCAACAGCTTGATGCTGACAGAGTGTATGTGTTCACACCTAATGGCGAGGTTATCGATCTTGTTAAGGGAGCAACACCATTGGACTTCGCTTACCACGTGCATTCAGAGATTGGCCATCGTTGCAGGGGTGCGAAAGTCAATGGCAGTATCGTGAGCTTAACCAGTGCTTTGCAAAATGGCGATCGTATAGAAATACTGACCACGCGAGAACCGGCACCAAGCCGCGATTGGCTCAATAAATCTCTTGGCTATTTAAAAAGTAGTCGAGCGCGTGGCAAGGTGCGCGCCTGGTTTAATGCGCAGGATCATGCCCAGCATTTACACGATGGGCGCGTCATTCTTGATCGCGAATTGAAACGGCTTAAAGCCACGGGTACGTCTCTTGAAAAAATCACCCGTCGGTTGCGCTTTGATAAACAAAACGATTTGTTCGTCGCGATTGGCCGCAATGATGTCACCTTGGCACAAATTGCCGGCGCTGTTGATCACATCAGTGAACCGGCTATTAAGTTACCCGAAACAACGGAGCAACAAAAGCAAAGGCATTATTCGTCCGACGCTATCAACGTCCGAGGTGTTGGCAATCTACTGACCAACCTCGCCGTGTGTTGTCAGCCAGTGCCGTACGATGCCATTGTTGGTTTTATAACCAAAAGCAAAGGTGTTACTGTGCATAGAGCAGATTGCCTTAATATGCTTAACCTGCCTGAACTTGATCAGGAACGTCTTATAGAAGTAGAGTGGGGTGGAGATGCAACTGAAAAATTTCAAGTTGATATTCACATAATCGCCTACGATCGTGTTGGCTTATTGCGCGATGTCTCAACCGTAATGGCCAATAACAAGGCAGATGTCATTGCCGTTAACACACTCAGCGATACGTCCGAGCAAACAGCCGAAATGAAAATCAGCGTATTGGTCACAAATATGTCTGAGCTAACTCAGTTAATGGACAGGGTCCGTCAGCTGCGCAATGTGACATCGGTTGAGAGGCAATTATAGCTTCCCCGGGTCTGCTCGCGGTATACTGGTGGGATGGCTGGAAATTCAATTGGACAAGTATTCACACTGACAAGCTTTGGCGAAAGCCACGGCCCGGCTATCGGCTGCATTGTCGATGGCTGCCCTCCCGGTGTGCCCATTTCAACAGAAGATTTGCAGCGTGATCTGGATCGCAGAAAACCTGGCCAGTCGCGCTACACCACGCAGCGGCGCGAATCAGATGAAGTTGAGATTCTTTCCGGCGTGTTTGAAGGTGTAACCACCGGTACGCCTATTGGTCTTTTGATCCGAAACACCGATCAGCGCTCGCGTGACTACGACAAGATCAAAGACCGGTTCAGGCCGGCACATGCCGATTACACCTACCAACAAAAGTTTGGCGTGCGTGACTATCGTGGTGGTGGTCGTTCGTCAGCGCGTGAAACGGCGATGCGTGTTGCCGGCGGTGCGGTCGCTAAAAAAGTGCTGGCGAATATGCATGGCATTCAAATCAGCGGTTACCTGTCTCAGCTAGGCCCTATAGAGCTCGACCGAAGTCGCTTTGATTGGCAAGCGGTGGAATCCAATGCGTTTTTCTGGCCTAACCCTGACCAGGTTGAAGAGCTGGAAACCTATATGAAAAAATTGCATAAAGACGGCGATTCAATTGGTGCTCGCGTTACCGTGGAAGCGCACGGCGTACCAGTGGGTTTGGGTGAACCCGTTTTTGATCGGCTCGATGCCGATATCGCGCATGCTTTAATGAGTATTAATGCTGTTAAAGGTGTAGAGATCGGCGCCGGGTTCGATTCTGTAGCACAGCGCGGAACCGAGCACCGTGATGAGATAACACCCGACGGATTTTTATCGAACAATGCGGGCGGTGTGTTGGGCGGAATTTCCTCGGGACAACCGATTACCGCATCCATTGCCATGAAACCAACGTCCAGTGTGCGCTTGCCAGGGCAGAGCGTGAACACGCAAGGTGAAGCCATTGAGGTAATCACTACCGGCCGTCATGATCCTTGTGTTGGTATTCGTGCAACGCCTATTGCAGAGGCTATGCTTGCACTGGTATTGCTGGATCATGCGCTACGGCATCGTGGACAAAATGCCCATGTTCAGTCTGAAACACCAACCATCCCGTCGCAGGGATGAGTTCGGACACCGAGAAGAATTCAGTCACATTGTTAAAGTGTGGCTAAAACTCTTTACCTAATTAAATAACGGATAAAATCTAAAATGGCTTATAAAGCAGAAGGCCGCTTACACAAGGTGTTTGATACCGAGCAAAAGTCGGCATCATTTCAGGCACGTGAATTTGTCATCGAAGTTGAAGACGGCAAGTTTCCGCAAATGGTCAAGTTTCAGTTAACGCAAGACAAATGTACGCTAATTGACGACTACTCTGAGGGCGATCAGATCGTTGTGGATTTTGATTTACGTGGCCGTGAGTGGAATGAGCGCTATTTTACAAATTTAAACGCCTGGCGTATTGCTCGTGCAGGTGCGCAAGATGGTCAAGGGCCTCCACCTGCTGATGCACAGTATGACGGACCACCTGCTGGTATGAACACCAACAATGCTGATTTTGATGATGATATCCCGTTTTAGAATGCATCCCGGATTAACAGCAAAGTTAACACTGAAGGAATCAGCTGTATTACGCGAGCGTTTTAGTCTTTGATAAAAGTAGGCCAGCAGAGGGTTTTGCTCCCAGCATTCCGGGTGATGATAAAGGCAGCGATTAGGGCGGTTCTGGAGCTTATGTTGCTGGTATCGTTGCGGGTATGGAGCATGGTGTTGCGGCACGGGCATTCAGGATTGTAGGTGTAGAAGACCATCAATTCTCGGAGGCAATTCTAAGGTGAGCTCCTTGCCTGCACCATGCCCTAACCAACCATGATTTTCAGTATCTCAATTTCACTGCCAGATTCATAGTCTGGGTTGTCGGCAAGCAGCTCCTTTATCTGGTCAATGTTGTCTGCCTCAAATCGCATGAAGCCAGTAACGGTGCAATCTCGATCTGCTCCCTGCTTACTAACACATTTTCCGTTACCTAAAATACTGCCACCGCGAAATCTACCGGACTCAATGAGCTTGTCAATATACGCTTGCCAATCATCATTATTTCCTGTTCCTTTCATTAGCATCATGTACTCTGACATTGCGTTTCCTTAAGCGTAATTTTTATTTTAATTCTGCTTACTTATTTTTAAAAAATAACGCGCTTAGCTTACGGCATAGGGTAGACGATACCTACTATTCCAATATGCAGTTATTGGTATTGTTCTGCTGATCGGTATTCAGCTGGAGCTAAGGCTTAAAACGGTTAAACTAGCGCACTTCAACACTAAGCGATCGCATAAACTGCACAAGATCATCACGCTCACCGTCACTTAATCCTAAAGGCTTCAGCAGTGATTCACCGTCGGCATGGAGTCTCTCAGGGTCTATGTCGGCATACCAGTCAACCACTTCTCTGAGTGTGTTTAAACTACCGTCGTGGGTGTAGGGCGCCGTTAAGGTCAAGTTACGTAAGGTGGGTGTTCGCCATTGGCCCCAATTGGATTGCGATAGCTTCAAGTTGGATGTTTTGAGGCGAAGCGCCTGGTCATTGCTTTTATTAAACTGACTTAATAAATTATATTGGTCATTCTGAGCACGTTGAATGCCGCGATAACGACCGGGGTCAACTTCGCCAACGCCAACAAAGAAAGGCCTGCCTGTGTCGTGGAATTCGCCATTGCTAAAAGCTGGCCCGAAATGACAGACAAAACAATTTGCATCACCCAGAAATATTTTTAAGCCGCGCTTGGCAGCTTCTGGGTAAGCATTCATTTTAGTTGTATCGTTTTCAATGAGTGCGTTGCGAAATAAATCGAACGGTGTTTGGCCAGAGCGTAGGGTCAGTGTATAAGCGGCGATACTTTTAGCAGCAATAACCAGTACATCGTCCGTATTTTCAAGCGCGTTTGCACCAAGGTGGCTTTTTACAGGGCTTGTAAACGTGGTGTTTTCCAGCAGTGTTTTAGTAAGTTGTTCAACGGTATTTCCCATCTCATGTTCAGCTAGCATGGGGCGGATGGATGCTGCCCACAAACTATCAGCACCGCCGTCCCATCCAAACCAGTGCTGCGTGTGCATATCGAGCAAACCTTGTGTGTTCCTGATGCCACGCTTTACACCAACGGCAACTGGCTCCCCATCACTAAAGCCTTGCTCGGGTTGGTGGCAGCTACCACAGGAGACCGTATTGTTGAAAGAAAGCGATTTGTCGAAGAACAGTTGCTTGCCAAGTGCTTCAGCCCAGTCCAGGCCTGCCAGCTCATTGCTGGGGTCTATGTTGGTGTGTTGCGGCCATGGCCCGTGAGATTCTATTAGCGCAATTTCACTTTCCGTAAATAAGGTTTGTGACCATAAGTTGCCAGAAATGCATAGCAATACCAGGGCAAGAAGGATTGATGGTCGCATTGTTAGCAATGTTGAAAGCAGCTTTTTCATCTAAATAAAAACATTATTGATACAAATAGCACTGATACAAAAGACACCGGTATAAATGACATTGAAACGAATGACAACGATAAGCACGACCTCACATTCCAGTGAACATGCGGTTAGCTAATGAGACATAAATTGGCCGGCAATAATCAATTTACCTTGAACTCCTGCGTCAGCAATTTTTCGCCAGTTTCATCTTCAACGTTAACTTCCCATAGCCAGGTGCCTGGCATGTGTAATATAAGACCTTCAACACGGTGCGTGCTGTGGGTGTCGCTGTCATTCACTTTTGAAATTGAAGGTGTGTAATTTGTTCCATGACCATGAGCTGGCATGCTTGCATCCAGTGATATGTTGTTGATCGATGATATATCACCACACACTGTCACCAGCAGCGATGCAGGCTTACTGACTTGAAGTTCATCGTCTGGTGTCAGTGCAACCTTGTAGTCACCGCCGTCGATCACAACCGTTTTTGTGTTTGCCGAAGCATCGCAGTTGTTGGCTGCATGATCTCCAGTATGGTCAGCCAAATGAGCGGAGCCTGCATGCGTTTTAGTTGATGCCTTATGCTCCTTGGATGCATGTGCATGAGAGGCGGCATGTGTATGAGAATCTGTTGTAACGGCTGCGTTGGAGGAACCATGTCCTTTGTGGGCGGCTTTCTGGTTGGCTTCCCAAATAGGCATGATCAAATCAAAGGCGTTTTTCCAGGCGACATTTTCTGCAAGGTCTTCTGGCAAAGTATCAAGCCAAACCCGTGCACTTGATGCATGGTCTGGAATATAATACATACGCTCGGGTGTGTAGGTATCGGTACCCAGCATCATGCGCTCAGGGTGTGTTTCAAATAAGCTGCGCCATGCATCACTTAGAACACCGCCACTGCCCACTTCACCACGGAAAGCGAGGTCTGCCCAGAGTCGGTCATGCTTTTCAAGCATGCTTGCAATTTCAGCTGGCCCATCAAAACCTGAATGTGCCCAGATAATTTTCACTGAATCGCTTTGTGCCAGCAATCGTTCCACGGCATCTGCATCAGAATGAGCGTGTAAAATAAGGTTGTATTGTTCTGCCAGCTCGACAATGCGTTGTGGAATAGGTAACTCTGCATCACTGCCGTATAAATGAAATTCTCCAATACTTGCGTAAGTATTTTTTTGCAGCAAGGCTTCGATATAATCCAGTGCCTCCTGGTCAGTAAACCAAGTGCCAGTTTCGCCACGCCTGCGATAAGGGCGCAAGCCGGGTACGATTAAATCGGGGGCCAGCTCGCTAAGCATTTGTGTGCCGTTATCATCAGAGCTCGAAACCAATGCAAATTTTAAATTAGCTTCGCGCATTATTTCAATTACACGCTCTGATGGGGTTAATTCGACGGAGTCGTGGCTGTAATGTATGTGTGCGTCAGCGATGGGTAAGGCATTGTCAGTGGCTTGAGCTTGCGACTTGGTCATTATTACAAAGTTAAGGCTTGCGATAATACAAGTGGCCAAGTGCCATTTGGTGCTTTTGAATATAGTGAATCCATTGGTCATTAAAACTATCACTCAAGCAGGCAACATAGCCAAAAAAGCGTTTGCAGCACGGCTCGGTGTTCTGCCTTTGAGTGTTACACAACCCAATTCTCTTTGCATCTGTAAACCTCGTATTGTCACATTAACAAGCGAGTCATCCAGCATGTTAGCGGGCAATACGCTCCAACCCAACCCAACCGACACCATCATTTTTATGGTTTCCAGGTAATTGGTTTCAAGTGTTGTATTAACAATGACATTGTGCGGTGCCAGTGCATCGAGAAGAATGTCGCGAGTAACTGTACCGCGAGAAGGCAAAACAGCTGTGTGCTGGCAAAGTGACTTAGGTGAGAGGCTTTTTTTTGTTGCCAGCAGGTGATCGGTAGCGCAGCTAACCAGTAAGGGGTCTCGCCATACAGTGCGCGTTTCGAGGTTAGGTGAACGTTGCCGCGGCAGGGTAACAACGGCCAGTTCGACGCTGCCTTCAGCCACAAGATCACAGGCTTGTTCCGAATCCATGAACATTAGATCGAGATCCACGTCCGGACAAGCTTGCGTAAAGTGCTTTAATACGGGTGGTAATCTATGGATGCCAATATGGTGGCTAGTGGCCAGGCGCAGACGCCCACCAATCGCGTCGCTTAGAGAACGCACCTCTTCGCGGCTGGTCGCGATGTCCGCCAGAATGCGGCGCGACGACACCAGTAAGCTTTCGCCAGCTTCGGTTAATCTGCAACGTCTGCCTAGCCGATCGACCAATTGCACACCCAGCTCACTTTCCAGGGCTGCCAGGCGTTTGCTAATAGCAGGCTGCGTCATAAACAATTGTTCGGCGGCGCGGGAAAACGAACCGGTGTCGGCGATAGCCACCAGGGCCTGTAGTGCCGCAATATCCATACAAATCAACCAATTTAGTCTCATTCAGCTAAGACTATAATCTATTCTTAAATGGAATAGAAATTATAAATAATATGAATTTGAGTAATTATAGAACTGTCGTTAAAATAAGCACGGTTATCAAGAAGAGGGTCCGTTATGGCTGGTAAAACCTTGTACGACAAAGTGTGGGAATCTCACGTGGTTAATGAGGACGACGATGGTACGGTGCTACTGTATATCGATCGCCATCTCGTGCATGAAGTCACCTCTCCACAGGCATTTGAAGGTTTGCAATTAGCAGGTAGGCAGCCTTGGCGTATCTCTTCCATGCTGGCTGTGGCTGATCACAATGTGCCAACCACCGCGCGTGATGCTGGCATCGATGATCCAGTATCGAAACTGCAGGTGGATACACTCGATGATAACTGCGAAGCCTACGGAATCACCGAATTCAAGATGAATGACCTGCGTCAGGGGATCGTGCATGTCATCGGGCCTGAGCAAGGTGCAACACTGCCAGGCATGACGGTCGTCTGTGGTGATTCGCATACCTCCACTCATGGCGCTTTTGGGGCTCTGGCTTTTGGCATTGGAACCTCTGAGGTTGAGCATGTCATGGCAACACAATGCCTGGTGCAGAAAAAATCCAAAGCGATGCTTGTCTCCGTAGATGGACAAACGGGCCCAGGTGTCACGGCCAAAGATATTGTACTGGCCATCATCAGCGAAATTGGTACCGCAGGTGGAACCGGCTATACCATTGAGTTTGGTGGTGATGCCATACGTGCGCTTTCTATGGAAGGGCGTATGACGGTGTGTAATATGTCCATCGAAGCAGGTGCACGTGCGGGTATGGTGGCCGTTGATCAAACCACCATAGACTATGTTAAAGAACGACCGTTTTCACCCTCGGCACACCACTGGGATAAAGCCGTTGCTGCATGGCAACAACTACACAGTGATGCTGATGCTCAGTTTGACAAGGTAGTGCGGCTTGATGCAAGCAGCATACAGCCACAAGTTTCCTGGGGTACATCCCCCGAAATGGTCACCGATGTAAACGGACAGGTGCCAGACCCCGCATCCGTTGATGATCCAATAAAATCAGAAGGTATGCAGCGTGCGCTCGAATACATGGGGCTCACACCTGCAACTGCAATACAAGACATTAAACTCGATCGTGTTTTTATCGGTTCTTGTACCAACTCGCGTATTGAAGACTTACGTGCCGCTGCTGAGGTTATTAAAAAACGTAAAGTCGCTTCAACAGTAAAGCAGGCGATGGTGGTGCCAGGCTCCGGTCTGGTTAAGCAACAGGCAGAAAATGAAGGACTGGATACGCTATTTACCGATGCCGGTTTTGAATGGCGCGAACCTGGCTGTTCAATGTGTCTTGCAATGAATGCAGACAAACTTGAACCGGGTGAACGCTGTGCATCCACATCAAATAGAAATTTTGAAGGCCGTCAGGGCCAGGGTGGACGCACACATTTGGTGAGCCCTGCGATGGCGGCAGCGGCAGCGATTGCCGGGCACTTTGTTGATGTGAGGGAATTCTAATGAAATCATTTACTCAGATAGATGGTTTGGTTGTGCCGATGATGCGTTCCAACGTGGATACAGATGCCATCATTCCAAAGCAATTTTTAAAGTCGATTAAACGTAGCGGTTTTGGTGTTAACTTGTTTGATGCGTGGCGCTATGATGATCCTGGATTTCCAGGGCAGGATGCATCGACAAGACAACCGACTAAAGATTTCATTTTGAACGCACCTCGCTACAAAGGGGCTCAAATTCTGCTCGCTGGCGATAATTTTGGATGTGGCTCATCGCGTGAACATGCAGTATGGGCTTTGGATGATTACGGTTTTCGTAGTGTTATCGCACCTAGCTTTGCGGATATCTTTTTTAATAACTCGTTTAAAAGTGGCTTTTTACCGATCGTTGTAGAGGAAGCTGTGGTTGAACGTTTTGCTGCTGAGTGTGAAGCAAGTGAAGGCTATCGTCTAAGTATTGATCTGGCTGCGCAAACCGTGACAACACCTTCTGGTGATGTGACGACATTTGAAATTGATGCATTCCGTAAACATTGCTTATTAAACGGTTTTGATGATATTGGTCTGACTTTGCAAAAACGTGATGCCATAGAACAATACGAAGCAGCGCGCAAACAGTCAGCACCGTGGCTTTTTACCTGACAATGACTTTCGCGTGCTTAATAAATTATTAATTTAAGTCGATTAAAGTGACTGGTCGAATTAACGGCCTTAGTCGATTCGAATGATAAGTTGATAAACGATGTCAGCCATTTTGCAGAGTTAAGTTCAGGTCGGTTGGTAAGTGTGGCGCTATATTAACTGCAGAGTTAGTTTGAATTTAGATTGAGTGAATTGCAAAGCCCTAAGTAACTGCGTATCTGAAGTAACTGCATATTTTTTTGGAATTAAAATAAAATGAGTCAGCACATAGTGATTTTGCCGGGAGATGGAATCGGCCCGGAAATAATGAACGAAGCGCAGAAAGTCATCGATGTATTAGTTAATGACGACGCGCTCGCCTTAACAACAGAAACCCATGCCTTTGGTGGAGCGGCTTACGATATCAGCGGTGAGCCACTGACTGAGGAAGCTTTGCAGGCGTGCAAAAAGGCAGACGCATTATTATTAGGTGCTATCGGTGGGCCGCAATACGATACAGCGCCTAGAGACAAGCGACCCGAACGTGGGCTACTCAAACTTAGATCAGAACTAGGGTTGTTTTCGAATCTTCGCCCTGCGCTTTTATATCCTGAGCTGGCCGATGCCAGTTCATTAAAATCTGAACTGGTAGCCGGACTCGATCTGATGATTCTTCGCGAACTAACTGGTGGGATATATTTTGGTGAGCCGCGTGGTATAGAGGAGCGTAATGGCCAGCGCGTGGGTGTGAACACCATGGTGTACAGCGAATCGGAGATCGAGCGTATTGCCCGCAGTGGTTTTGAGATTGCCATGCAACGTGACAAACGTTTATGTTCTGTCGATAAAGCTAACGTACTTGAAGTCTCAGAGTTGTGGCGTGAGATTGTTGTTAAAGTAGGCGAGTCTTACCCCGAGGTCGAGCTCAGCCATATGTATGTGGATAATGCCGCTATGCAATTGGTCAGGCAACCGCGGCAATTTGACGTGATCGTCACCAGTAACCTTTTTGGTGACATTCTCTCAGATGCAGCTGCCATGCTTACAGGTTCAATCGGTATGCTGCCTTCCGCCTCGCTCGACGATAACGGCAAGGGCATGTACGAACCAGTACATGGTTCGGCACCCGACATAGCCGGTACTGGGCAGGCCAACCCGCTAGCCACGATCCTATCTGTCGGCATGATGTTGAGGTATACATTAAACCAGCCAGCAGCGGCTAATAAAGTGGAGTTGGCAGTGGCAAAGGTTATAAAAGAGGGTTATCGATGTGCAGATATTGCCGGTAGTGACACCAGTGCTGAAAAACAGGTTAATACCTCGCAGATGGGTGATGCAGTAATTGCAGCGATGCAAACATCTTGATGCTGCTGCGGGCTTATCACAAATCAGGATGTCGTTAATAAAATGGCACATTAAGTAACACTCTAACTTAAGAGTTTTCAATTTTTCATTTCGTTGCGGTGCAATATTCGCAACACGATCCCTTGTAGGTACTAAAATGAACAAAGAGTTTGACGTGGCCGTGGTGGGCGCAACTGGCGCTGTGGGCGAGACTATGCTGTCCATATTGGCAGAGCGTCAATTTCCCGTTAGAAACATTTATGCGTTGGCCAGTGAGCGTTCTGCTGGCAAGCGGGTTGAATTTGGAAGCAAACAGATAGTAGTGCAGGATCTGGCGAAATTTGATTTCAGCCAGGTACAGATCGGGATATTTTCACCCGGTGCGTCAGTTTCAAAAATTTACGCACCAATCGCAGCTGAGGCTGGTTGTGTTGTCATCGACAATACTTCGCAGTTTCGCTACGACGATGACAAGCCGTTAATTATCCCTGAAGTCAACGCACATGCAATTGGTCAGTATAAAAAGACCAATATTATCGCTAATCCAAACTGTTCGACTATTCAGATGCTGGTAGCCCTAAAGCCGCTGCACGACGCTTATGGCATCACGCGTGTCAATGTTGCCACGTATCAAGCGGTATCGGGTACCGGAAAAGAGGCAATTGAAGAATTGGGTGGGCAAACAGCCAGGCTACTGAACGGATTGGATGCTGAGCCGAGTGTCTATCCTAAACAGATTGCATTTAATGCAATTCCGCATATTGACGATTTTCAGGACAACGGCTACACCAAGGAAGAAATGAAGATGGTGTGGGAAACGCGCAAGATTATGGAAGATGACAATATAAAGATGAACCCGACTTGCGTGCGAATTCCGGTGTTTTTCGGGCATTCAGAAGCCTGTCATATTGAAACAATTAAGCCTGTAAATGTGAATCAGGCCCGGGAATTGCTGCAGAACTCACCAGGAGTGGTAGTGCTCGATGAACAACGTGCAGGTGGGTATCCCACTGCTGTCACCGAATCGGCCGGAAACGATGCGGTGTATGTCGGCAGAATAAGAAAGGATATCAGTACCGAAAACGGGATTAACCTCTGGGTTGTTTCCGACAATGTACGAAAAGGTGCTGCACTAAACAGTGTGCAGATTGCCGAATTATTAGCGAGAGACTACCTTTAGAAGGCTGACTGATAGACAAAAGTCAGCTATACACTAGGATTGAGACAGTTAATTCTTGCCTTTATCAGTCATCTCACTTCCGAAGAGATGTGCTGCTAAATGCAATCACTGGGACAACAAACGTGCGAAAACTAGCAACGGCGGCAGCCGTCAGCCTGGCATTGGCTTCCGGAGGCGTTAAAGCGCTTGGCCTCGGAGATATTGAAATGCGTTCAGCGCTTAACCAGCCTATGAACGCAGAGATTAGACTCACTTCGGTGAGTCCTGGCGAAGCAGACGGCATGATCGTCAAGCTTGCTTCGGCAGAAGCTTTTTCGCGTGCCGGTATAGAGCGGACAGCCGCGTTGCAAAATCTACAGTTCTCTGTAGATGCCGCTTCTGCCAATCCGGTTATTCGTATCACCAGTCGTGCGCCGATTGTAGAGCCTTTCCTTAACTTTCTGTTAGAAGTTGATTGGCCATCAGGCCGCATGGTACGTGAGTACACGGTGCTGCTAGACCCACCAGTATTTCTAACGCCAAATGCAAGTGCTCGCAGTACAGCATCTGATCAGCCAGCGTTTGTGAGCAGTGAACCTACTTTAATAGCTCCCACACCGATCGACAGAACGGTTGGTGAGTCCTTTGATTTCGATGTGGAGATCGTGGGTTCTTCAGATGAAGTGGCTAACAATGCCGTTTTGTCTGCGGAGACTTTCATAGAGCCTGCAACACCGGTTGTTGGCGATATTGGCAATCTCGATGGTGGCGAAATAGTTTCGCTCGACGAACTAGCCTCTCTGGACAGTATTGCTACAGATGTAACGTCAGTGGCCACGGCCGATAGCTTCGGTGGTTCCGAAGTGTTGCTTGATAACATTGGCGATGTTGGTGAAGTGGTTGTGTTAAGCGATCTTGAAGCTGGCAACCCTGTCGCACTCGACCAATTTCAAACTGCTCAGGCGGATAACTTTGAATTCAATGTTGAGATTGTTGGTGAATCAGTAGAGGTTGCAGACTCGTATGTTGCGCCAGGCTCAGGCGCGTTTGATTCTCAAAGCAGTTTTGGCAACGGATCCGAGATTGTTTCCCTGGATTCTTTGGACTCATCTGGCGGAACAGGGGGCGGCGAAGTTGTTGTGCAACGTGGTGAAACCTTGTTTGAAATCGCTAACGATAATGCGGTGGCCGGTGTTTCTGCACAGCAGATGATGATGGCATTGCTGAACGCTAATCAAAGTGCGTTTATTAATGGTAACGTGAACCTCGTAAAATCCGGTGCAATTTTGCGGATCCCTGACGCGGGTGAAATCAATCAGATTAGCCAGGCTCAGGCAGTTGCGCAAATGTCAGAACAAAATCAGCTCTGGCAACAATACCGCGACAACACACGTCGTTCATCCGGTACTCAAGTGGCTAGTGCACCACGGGCACCGACACCCACAGCTAACGATAATGACGCCGCAGGCGATGTCGATGCTGATAGCGTTGCCGCTGAAGCTCAGCGTATCCTTGATTCCGCATTAAGCGAAATTCAGGGTCGTGATGAGCTACAAATCGTGGCAGATAACGACTCCACATCGCGTGTTGCCAGCTCCACAGCTGATACTGCACAAACTGATGAAGAGTCGCGCATCAGAGATCTTGATAGAAGAATACAACTCGCTAAAGAAGAGCTTGCCTCAACACGTCTTGAAAGTGCTGATCTTGATGATCAGTCTTCAGAGCTTAGAAGCACGTCAGAAAACCTTGAATCACTTGTCAGTATTCGTCAGCAGGAAGTTGCTCGACTTCAAGATCAACTAAGGCAGGCAACTGAAGATTCTGATGCAGCAGGTGAGAGCCTTGCGAGCACAGTGCAAAGTGGTGTTGATGCAGCCAGTGATGGTGCAAACGATTTAGTGGCAGGTGCTGGTGATGCAGCTGGCTCCACTCGTAATGCCTTGACTGATGCTGGTACAGAGCTGGCTGAGGTTGAATTGCTCTCTGATAACGTGGCAAATTCTCAAGGTACAGAGCAAGCTACAGAGCAAGCGGCACAGCAAACTACAGCAGCCATAGCGCCACCTGAAAAGCAGGCGCCCTGGTATGCTGAATTGTTGGAAAAGTATGGAAAATGGCTGGTCATAGGCATTGGCGCTTTAAGTGCGCTTGCTGCTGCATGGTTGTTGTTCTTCAAACGCCGTCGTAAAGACGAAGACCACCTCGAATTCGATGAGGATGAAGTCGATCTGTTCGATGATGAGGTTGACTTGCAGGCCGAAATGGACGCACAAGATGAACCCGCTGGTATTGGTTCCGCAGTTGCGGCCGGTGCTGGTGGCGCTGCTGCAGTGGCAGCCGGTGCGGGTGCAGCGGCTGCAGGTGCTTTTTCAGCCGATGACGAGGACGAACATCTGCTTGATGATGGTCCGGGTGAAGAAACACAAGCGGTTCATGCTGCAATTGATGATGATATTGACCACGACGATACTATTTCCGAAGTGGATGTGTATCTTGCCTATGGTCTGCACGGCCAGGCAGAAGAGTTGTTGTCTAAAGCAATTGAACGTGACCCCGGTAACGCTGAGTACGCGTTCAAGCTATTGCAGACACATCATGCGCAAGGCAATACCGATGGCTTTAGCCAGGCCGCTACCGATTACCACGAGCGCTTTGGTGGAAATGAGTCACCTGAATGGGACAGCATTTCGGAAATGGGCCATGATCTGGCGCCCAAAAATGCTCTGTTTGCAGGTTCAGCTGAAACGATTGAATCGCTTGGTAAAGGTGATTTAAACGCACCCAAGCTAAGCGACAATGATTTTCTCGACACTGTAGGCGATAGTCCAAATGCTGCAGAAAGTATCAGCCGCGACTTCAGCGAAGGAGTAGCATCAAGTGCCGGCGCAGACTCGGAAGATGAATCTGATCTAATGGATCAGAGCCTTGATCCAGCATTTGCTTTTGATGAAACTGACCTTGAAGCCACTGGTGATTTCTCGCAAATCGCTAACGAACTAGCCGGTGAAGAGGCTACCGACCTTGATTTACCGGAATTTGATGCTGCTGTGCCAGCGATTGCTCAGGATGCAGAAACACTGGATTTCCCAGGCTTTGATGCTGACGGGCCGGTAGAAAAGCTCGGTGATGTTGCTGCCAGCGCAGGTGTTGGTATTAAAGGTGCGGCTGCTGGAATCGCCGGCGGCGCCGCGGCCCTTGCTGGAGGTATTGGTGCTAAAGCTGTTGCGGCCAAAGACAAAGCAGCCGATGCGATGGACTCCACCATGAATTTCGATGATTTCGAATTACCTGGAAGTGACCAGGCTGCGAATGAAGTGTCTGGCGCAGCAGATTCGGTTGCCGACGAACTGACTCTCGACCTTGATCAGCTCTCTGGCGACCTTGAATTAGATTCAGCTGATTTTATGGGTTCTTCTGCCGCAGCGGCAGATTCACTGGAGATTCCTGATCTGACGAGCGACAACGATCTTCTTGCAGCAGGTGCAGCTCCTGGTGAATCATCTGATGAGATGGACACTATGATGGATTTGGCAAAAGCTTATATAGACATGGGTGATAAAGACTCAGCGAGCAGTGCCTTGGGCGAAATCGTTAAAAGCGGTAACCCTGCACAGGTATCTGAAGCAGAGACTTTGTTGCGAAAGATCTCCTAAAGGCTTCTTAGCGGGTTTTAATCAAGCCCGCCAAGTTATAAAATAAAAGGCGCTGAACTCTAGGGTTCGGCGTTTTTTTTTGCCCATTGATTTTTATTCCACACTCTTGATTCTTGAATCAGCAAGACGTGACCCTTAATTTCAATTTCTCAACGATGAACTATGCGAGTTGCTCTGGCAGTTGAATACGATGGCAGTGCATTTTGTGGCTGGCAGCGACAACCTCATTGTCATTCTGTCCAGGCAGAAGTTGAGCAAGCTTTGTCCAAAGTTGCGGATGAGCCAATCACAGTACATTGTGCTGGCCGCACCGACACCGGGGTGCATGCACTGGCACAAGTCATTCACTTTGATACCAACAATGAGCGACCCTTGAGGGCATGGACGTTTGGTGCAAACACGCACATGTCCAAAAAGGTATCGGTGCATTGGGCTAAAGCGGTGCCCGATGATTTTCATGCTCGCTTCAAAGCCATTAATCGTTCGTATCGTTACACTATCCTAAACCGCAACACCCGTTCTGGCTTGTTTGGAGATCGCCTTAGCTGGGTTAATCAGCCACTGGATCATGCTCTGATGCATCAAGCTGCACAGGCATTAATAGGTGTGCATGATTTCAGTGCATTCAGGTCGGCAGATTGTCAGGCGAAGCACGCCGTCAGGCAAATGTTTAAACTGGATGTTACCCGGCAAGGCCAACTAGTGATCATTGATGTGATGGCTAATGGTTTTTTGCACAACATGGTGAGAATATTGACGGGGTGTCTGATTCGGGTCGGCAAGGGTGAGGAATCGCCAGATTGGCTGCAAGAATTGTTAAAGGTGGGTGATCGTCGGCAAGCGGGCATGACCGCGCCTCCGCAAGGCCTGTGTTTTATACAGCCAGAGTATCCGGGTGCTTTCAATATCCCAAATTTTCGGGAAAATCTCACAGAACCGTGGTTGTGCATGCCTTAGTCTTGGTTTTGGCCGCCTAGCCAGTGCTAATTTCTGGTAAGGTCAAGGGCTTATGAGGCATCGAACACGGGTCAAAATCTGCGGTATTACGCGCATCGAAGATGCCTTGCTGAGTGAGCAACTGGGTGCGGATGCGCTCGGTTTCGTTTTTGTGCCAGCCAGTGCGCGATTTATCAAACCGCAGCAGGCGCAAGCTATCTCGGTTAGGCTTTCTGCTTTTGTTACCCCCGTAGGTCTGTTTCTCGATGCGAGCGAGGCCGATATCAGCGCAGCAATGACGCTGATACCCAATTTGCTGCTGCAATTTCACGGGCAGGAAACCCCAGAGCAATGTGAGCGGTTTGGTGTGCCTTATATCAAAGCCATCGGTCTTGGTAAAAACGCGCCAAGCCAGCAGCAGTTGTCAGAGTATGAACATGCTCAGGCTTTTCTGTTTGATAGCAACGAACCTGGGCAGTTAGGTGGCACCGGACACACATTCGATTGGGCATCTTTTGAGTCGAGCGTTAATCGCAGCATTGTGCTGGCTGGCGGTCTGAACCCTGACAATGTGCGTACAGGAATTGAGCAGATCAAACCCTACGCGGTTGATGTCAGCTCAGGTGTGGAGCAGACCAAAGGTATCAAAGATGCGGCTAAATTACGGGCGTTTTTTGCTGCTATTGCTTCTGCTGATGCGGCTGCAACTGAAGCACTGTCGTCTTCGCACAATTGAAGTAAAGGCTTTTGATTAAATGCTCATCAAATAGATGTACGTAACGGTAAAGGCTTTTGAAGGCTTCGAAATAAATGCGTTGCAGCAAGGCTTTGAAAAAACACAAAACTGACTGCAGAATCAGTCAGTCTGGATATAAATAGAGGAAGTACGATGAACACACAGACGGGCCAGCTTGATGACAAGGTCACAGACCAGTACCCGGACGAAAAAGGACACTTTGGTATCTACGGTGGTAGCTTCATTGCTGAAACCTTGATGGATCCAGTTCGTGAGCTACAGGCGGAATATGAAAAGTACCGTCTGGACAACGAGTTTATTGCAGAGTTTGAGTGGGAACTAAAAAACTTTGTTGGCCGGCCTAATCCTTTGTACCACGCCAAGCGTTGGTCGGATGAGCTGGGTGGGGCGCAAATTTATCTCAAGCGTGAAGACCTTAACCACACGGGTGCACACAAGATTAACAATACGGTCGGACAGGCGTTGCTTGCTCGTCGCATGGGTAAAAAACGCATCATCGCAGAAACCGGTGCGGGTCAACACGGTGTAGCAACAGCGACCGTATGTGCTCGTTTTGGCATGGAGTGCATTGTATATATGGGCGCTGAAGACATTCAACGTCAAGCTCCCAATGTATTTCGTATGAAATTACTAGGCGCAACGGTTGTCCCTGTCGAATCAGGCTCGCGTACGCTAAAAGATGCATTAAATGAAGCCATGCGCGACTGGGTTGGTAATGTAGACGATACCTTCTACATCATAGGCACAGCGGCAGGGCCGCATCCTTATCCAACGATGGTGCGCGATTTCAACAGCGTTATTGGCAAAGAAATACGTGATCAAAGCATGGAGCACACTGGCCGCTTGCCAGATGCTGTTATCGCTTGTGTGGGTGGTGGCTCAAATGCTATTGGTGCTTTTCATCCATTTCTTGATGATGCTGAAGTTGCACTGTATGGAGTAGAAGCCGGTGGCGATGGTATTGAAACCGGTCGTCATGCCGCGCCATTAACGGCAGGTAAACCGGGTGTCTTGCATGGTAATAGAACTTATCTTATGGAAGATGATGCCGGCCAAATCATCGAAACTCATTCAGTCTCAGCTGGGCTCGATTATCCTGGTGTTGGTCCGGAGCATTCTTGGTTAAAAGACATAGGCCGTGTACAGTACGATGTCGCGACAGATGCAGAAGCGCTGGATGCAACACATAAGCTGTGTCGACTTGAAGGAATCATTCCTGCGCTTGAATCAGCGCATGCGCTGGCTTATGCCATCAAGCTTGCACCAACCTGGAGCAAGGATAAAAATATTGTGGTTAATCTTTCGGGTCGTGGTGACAAAGACATCAACACACTGGCAACGCTTGAGGGAATGACTCTGTGAGCGAGCTAAAAACGCGTCGTTTGACAACGGTATTTCAAGCTGCAGCAAAAGGCGAAGGTGGCAGACGCAAGCTAATTATCCCGTTTATTACCGCAGGCGATCCAGATCTTGCAACCTCACTCGACCTGATGCACACGCTGGTCAAAGCTGGCGCAGATGTTATCGAACTTGGCATCCCGTTTTCTGACCCCATGGCTGATGGTCCGGTTATTCAGGCTGCCAACGAACGCGCTCTTGAAAAAGGCGCATCGCTCGCACAAATCATCGATCTGGTAGCACAGTTCAGACAAACCAACAAAAAAACACCCGTGGTTTTGATGGGGTATATGAACCCGGTTGAAACCATGGGTTATGAAACATTTGCGCAATCAGCGGGTGCTGCCGGTGTCGATGGCGTGCTCACGGTCGATTTACCACCAGAAGAGGCCTCTGATCTTGTTACTGCGGCTCATGCGGCCAACCTTGACAGTATATTTCTACTCTCGCCAACCTCACCAGATTCACGGATCGCGGAGGTGTGTAAGCATGTCGGAGGTTACGTATACTATGTGTCATTAAAAGGCGTAACCGGTGCAGCTAATCTGGATACCGATGATGTGGCCAGGCGCGTATCCAACATCAAGTCTTTAAGTAATATCCCGGTAGCGGTCGGTTTTGGGATTACCGATGCGTCGTCAGCTGTAGCGGTTGCATCAGCGGCTGATGCTATCGTGGTCGGTAGTGCGTTAGTAAAGCTGGTTGCCCAACATGGCAGTGAGCCGGAAACATTACACAATTCAATATACAAATTGCTTAATTCCATGCGGGTTGCGCTTGACGAACATTATCCAGCGTAAGCTACGCCACCATTAAGCAGGTACAGGCTACAATAGCGGTTAGTGTTTGTAGCATTATTCAAACGCTTGGACATTCGGGCCGCTGCCTAATTCGATCTACCAGGAATAACACCGCGTGAGCGACGAAGAAAAAAAAGACAAACTGCCTAATTTGGTATCAAGTCGTCTAAGCTGGTTTGAGAAACTGATTCCCGCTCGAATCGGCACGCGTAGCGAAGGTAAAGGGAATGTGCCTGAGGGGCTATGGGTCAAGTGCGATAAATGTGCAAATGTACTTTATCGCGCAGAGGTGGAGCGTGCCCAGGATGTGTGCATTAAATGCGGCCATCACATGATGATCAACGCTCGTACAAGGCTTGATCAACTGCTTGATGAAGACAATCGCGAAGAGATTGGTGCTGATGTCGAGCCAGTCGATATGCTCAAGTTCAAAGACTCAAAGAAGTACCGTGACCGCCTGAATCAGGCAGCTAAAGATTCGGGTGAAAAAGATGCTCTGGTGGTTATGGCAGGTGAGCTACACGGCATCCCTGTTGTCGTTGCGGTATTCGATTTCAGTTTTATGGCGGGTTCCATGGGCTCGGTAGTGGGTGAGCGTTTCACGCGTGCCTGTGATCGTTGTCTGGCTGAAAACCGCGCGCTGATCTGTTTCAGTGCAAGTGGCGGTGCACGTATGCAGGAGGCTCTGTTCTCCTTGTTGCAGATGGGCAAAACCAGCGCTATGTTGACAAAACTTGCCGAAAAAAAAATCCCCTATGTTTCCGTATTGACAGATCCAACCATGGGTGGTGTATCGGCAAGCCTTGCCATGCTTGGCGATATTATTATTGCCGAGCCTGGTGCCAGAATCGGTTTCGCGGGGCGCCGTGTTATAGAGCAAACTGTGCGCGAAAAATTACCTGAAGGTTTTCAGAGTAGCGAATTTCTACTTACCCATGGTGCAATCGATATGATTGTAGATCGCCGGCAAATGAGGTCGAAACTGGCGGCACTGCTTGCCAAGTTAAGAGACATGCCGCCTGTCAAGTTCGAAAAATTGCCAGAATTACCTGATCCTGCCAACGTCTAAAGGTTTGGATTGACGATGAATACGCCTTCGCCCAACGACAGTTTGGCGAGCTGGTTAGACTGGCTAACGCATCTCCACCCCTTGCAGATTGACATGGGGCTAACGCGTGTATCGAAGGTTGCTGCACGTTTGCAAATAATGCCTGCTTCCATGCCGCTGGTATTGGTCGGTGGCACTAATGGCAAAGGCTCCACCGTTGCATTGCTATCCGAAATTTATACCCGTGCCGGTTATAAGGTGGGTGCTTATACCTCGCCGCACATTGACACGTTTAACGAGCGCATGCGTGTTGGTGGCCAGATGCTGTCCGACAAGGCAATTGTCGACGCTTTGCATACCATCGAACAGTCCCGATTGCCGGAGACACTGACTTACTTTGAGTACACAACGCTTGCTGCAATGCTGGCTTTTCGCGACTCGGCTTGCGATGTTGTGCTGCTTGAAGTCGGTCTTGGTGGTCGGCTGGATGCAACCAATATCTGGGATGCGGATTGCGCGATACTCACCAGTATCGCGTTGGATCATCAAGCGTTTCTTGGTGATACTCGATCGGCAGTTGCTACCGAAAAAGTAGCGATTGGACGCGCGCACAAACCATTGATAGTGGGGGACACAGACCCACCGGCAAATTTGATCGACATCGCCACTGCTGAGCGAATGGATTTGCTTCTGATCGACCAAAATGATCTGCCGCACTCAGCGCTTGTTGGCGAGCACCAGCGTCGCAATGCTGCTTGTGCTCTTGCCGCCATAGCATCGCTGGCTGATCGCTTGCCAGTTGCGGATCAGTATGTTCAGTCAGGGCTTGCCAACGTCTCTGTGGCAGGTCGTTTTGAGTGTTTGTTGGCTGATGATGTGCAGCTTGTATTGGATGTGGCACATAACCCGGCTGCGGCAGAAACACTGTGCACTGCCTTGCAGCAGACGTTTCCGGAAAGGCCGGTTTTCGCTGTGTTCGCAGCATTAAATGATAAAGATATTGTCGGTGTGGCCAAAGCGCTCGCACCAGTGATCACAAGTTGGTACTGTGCTGGCCTTTCTGCTGATAGGGCGACGCCTGTGCCTGTGCTTGCGAACACCATAGTATCGGTTGATAACAATGCCTCAATCAGTGAGCATGAGACAGTGCCAGCCGCCTGGACTGCTGCTATGAGTGATGCTTTATCTGCTGACCAACAGGATAGTGAAAGTGAATTTACTGAGCCGGTTATTCTGGTTGCAGGTTCATTTTTTACGCTAAGCGACTTGCAAGCGCATTGGCGCACGCAATCAGTTTCGATAAAGCCTTGGGTACAGTCTGCGATAAAGTCTGAGTCGAAGCTTGAGCCTGAGTCTAAGTCCGGCTTGAAGCCCCAGGTACCGCAATGAGCACGCTTGATCCCATAGAAGAGCAGCGTTCAGTCAAGTTGCGTCAACGGCTATGGGGGGCGGCCGTGCTGATTGCGCTCGCGGTCATATTTCTCCCTTATATGCTCGATGGTTCTGGCAGTGAAAGTCAATACCGACGAGTGGAGCGTTTGCGTGAGGAGCCACCGCGGGTTATCGATGCTCAAGGCCGTGCAGAACCAACCCAAAAGATAACATCGCAACAACCCAGGAAAGCTGATTTGATCCATGATTCTGCCGCAACTGTACCTCTAAAAGACACATCGGAAGCCTTGCTCACAACAGATCGTGAAAATGTTCAGCAGCGCTCAGGTACCGCTGCAAGGGAGGC
>CALHRQ010000207.1 GCA_938038175.1 uncultured Granulosicoccaceae bacterium
TTTTTTTGCCGATCCGGATTAGTATTGGATCTAACATGACCTCGGATCAGCTTATGAACCAGACCAAACACAACCGATTAGGCTCAGCAGAAATCGCCAGCCTGCTGCGTAGAGACATCACAACGGGCGAATTGCTGGCTCATGAGCGTTTACCACCTGAGCGGGCACTTGCTGAACAATATGGAGTTGCTCGAGGCACTATACGCGAAGCGCTCAATCGTCTTGCTGACGAATCCTTGGTGGCGATAAAACCTGGCAGCGGCACGTATGTCACTTTCGACCCGGCGAGCCTTGCGGATAACGTGGTACTAAACGCGCGGCCTTTGGAATTGATTGATGCACGTTTTGCACTTGAACCACATGTTTGTCGTTTGGCTGTTTTGCATGCACGCCAAAATGAACTTGAAGAAATGGAACGATTACTTGTACAGATGGAAGCAAGCGAGGATAACGCTTCAGCTTTTTCGGCTGCGGACACAGCATTTCATACCTTGCTCGCAGAATCCACTGGCAATAGCCTTCTCATCTGGATAGTGACACAAATCAATGCCGTTCGTAATCAGAAAGAATGGTCCAGCATGCGCAGCATGATTCTAAACGCCGACACCATACGTCAGTACAATGCACAGCATCGTGACATTCTCAATGCTATCCGAGAACGTGAACCAGAAAAAGCAGCCTCGGTGATGAAAGTTCATCTTGAGGCAGCGCGTTTGTCACTAACACGTTCAGCTTCAACCTGATGCACTAAAAAATGTTTTGAATTGAGTCCTGACATGAACGATCCTGAGTGTTTTTTAGGCCGTAACTGATTATTTAGTGGACCTACCAGGTTCATGATAAATGCGCTGTTCTACATGCCTTTCGCGTTGCCAGATATATAGCCCGCTGGCAACAATAACAGAGACTCCCAGAAGCGTGCTGACATCGGGCGTTGTACCGAACACCAGCCAACCCAATATCGTGATGTAAATCATTTGAGAATAAACGGTGGGAGCGAGCATCGATGCATCAGCACGCTGATGAGCACGTGTCAGCAATGAATGGCCGAGCATGCCAAAACTACCAATGCTAAGCAGCACCAGCCACTGCAATCCTGTGGATGGCCACTCCCAAACCACAAAAGCAACTGGCGCCAAAGCTACAGTGGCGATGCCAGCGGTATAAAATTGAACAACCGCGTTGGTATCTGAGCCTGCGATAACACGGCTCATTACAAAATAACCTGAGGCAGTCAACAGGGCACCAATCGAATAAAGCATGTGCATATTGAATGACTGCCCGCCAGGGTGAATAATGATGAGCACCCCAACAAAGCCAATGGCCACAGCCGTAAATCGCCTGATACCGACTTTTTCGCCTAACACCGGAATACTCAACAGGCAGACAACCATAGGGGAGGCAAAGAAGATCGCGATGGTCGTGGTCAGAGGCAGGTAATTCAGCGCGATGAAGTTTAATGTCGTACTGGTGAACAGCAGAACAGCCCTTAACAGCAGTAATCGCGGCCGGTTGGAGTGGGCAATGCTGAGACCCTGCTTTGGCATGTACAGAACAACCACCCAAACAAGATGCATCAGATAGCGTAGAAACGCGACCTGCAAAGCTGGAACCGCTGCAGTCACCAACCATTTTACGGATGTATCCATGGTAGCAAAACACAGAAATGCTATAAGCATCATGGCCCATGCAGTCGTTGGAACTGCGAGGTTTTCAGAGGGAGACTGGTTCAATCGCTTAGATATTTATCAGGCCTTTATTTTTCATAAACTGGCTAAAGCCGACTTTTTATCGTTTAGCCCAAGCCAATAGACGTTCTCTAAGGGTAGCAGTATTCCAGCTTGTCGGAAGGAATGCACCATTAACTGACCAATTTGCATTATTATTTCCAACTGAACAGAGGGCTACCGATCGGTGTTCGAACTTCTCAAAACCGCTTACAGGATTGATTCCACCAATGCCAGATGAAAACCCGGAAAACACCAGCATGGAATCGATATCCGCACTGTCTACATTTCTCGAAAAACACCGGTTGTTGCTGTCCAAATTGGTAGTGGGCCTGATCATTGTGCTACTTGTTTTCGCCAAGCCAATATGGAGTTTCGGTGCGGGCACACTGTGGCTACTGGATAGTCTTGCTTTACTGTTACTGCTGATAGCCTGTCTTGGCAGGATGTGGTGCACGATGTACATTGGCGGGCACAAGAACACCAATGTAGTGCAATCCGGCCCCTACTCCATGGTCAGAAATCCGCTTTATTTCTTTAGTTTTATCGGTGCATTGGGTGTGGCTCTCCTAACGCACTCCATTATTATTTCACTTTTATTAATGGTGTTTTTTGTTGGCATCTACCCTTTTGTCATTGCTAAAGAAGAAAACAATTTGCTTGGTTTTTTTGGTGAAGAATACGAGCATTATCGGACCACCACTCCACGTTTCCTGCCCGCACCAAAGCAATATACCTCAAACAACAAAACCAGCGCAGATATTCCCAGGATGGAACGCGCCCTGTTCGACAGCGGTTGTTTTGTTTTGGTATTTATCCTTTTAAGTGGGATCAGATTAGGGCATCAGACGGGATGGATTCCTACGTTCATATCACTGCCCTGAGCCGAACCCTTCCTGACATGTCTGCATCTCTCTGTGCTGTATGACCCAGGTGTTTAACGGCACTCTTTAACGCAGAGCGAGCTTGGGCAGAGCACAACGCCAGGTTCATTGTGGCTCAAAATTTTTACTTGAATGCAACTTGATCATTTATCCTCATGGGTTTGATTTACCGATCTAATACCATCACCCTCAGAGCCAGCCTTTTCCACATCCTTTTCTTTTCTGTCGCGCTCGTACTGGCCTGTGAATTTATGCACTAGTGGCGCTTTTTCCGACATCCGAACGAGATAACGTTGCATGATTTTTTCTACAATAAACTGTAAGAACTTAAACCTCACCATTTTAATCAGCAAAAGAACAATCAACAGAACCAGCGCAACAGGGAGAAATACCAGAATCAAATAAGCCTGAGACTCTCGTGAGGTTGCACCCCAGCGCGTCAATACTTGCTGTTTAAGTGAATTTAAGTTTCCCACAGTTTTGTTGAAACGGCGTTCCAGCAAACCATACTTTCGCATTAATCGAGATAACGCGTTTTTACCAAATAAGGTGAGTAAAATTTTTCCCACCACGCGCAGTACAAGCAAAGGAAAAATGAGCAGCAGCTTTTTCCAAAAACTGATTTTAAGTAAAAGTGGAGACGAAAGTACAATCGCTACAACAACAGCATACAGAAGCGGCCCGGTTTGCTCATAAATAAAACCACCGATATAGATAACCGCAACTGCAGAAATAAAGAGGAAGATACGCGCCACAATAAAATGGGCTACGCGGTAATTTTCTTGATGATCATAAGGACATGATCGAACCCAGCGCGCACACGGCTAAGGAAATTTTTCATGGTTTTTTTAATCAACTTAAACAGTAGATCTCGCGCTTCCTTTCGAGTGAAGGAAAGTTCACTCAACGTATTCAAATCATCGACAATTGCCACATATCGCAGTTTATCCAATCTACCCTGCTGAAATAACCAATCCAGCGTAGGCATCAACATACTGGATGCCCCACCAAGGATCATCTTAAGAGCGAAAACCGGGAAAAATATCGCCCCAAGTAAAAGAAAAACTAACTTTATTGAGCCCAGTGCCAGTAGCTTCAACAAGCCTATAAATGGAATGATCAATTACTGCACCCTTGAGTCATTGTTATCAGTTAATGCCAGACCTTTAGAGTCTAGTTTAAAACTCGGGCTGTTCGTGCAGGTTACGGGCCGAAGACAGAACAAGAATGTGAATATGGAAAGATTCCCCGTAACGGATTCTTTTTTGCAGCGTCGACCCACAAGCGAGCGCGCCATCAATTTGATGTGTAAGTGCTTGCAGAAATTGGATTCTCCAGCAGACTGACTACACTTCACAGTAGCGATTGCTGTATGCATGCCGATTTATGGGGCATGCGATTAACAACATGTCGTACTGCAGATGCAACCCACCGGGTCTTATATTGCGTCTCATGGCAGAATGAGCGACGTAACAGTTGGAAATATTAGCACCATGACAGAACTCTCAAAAGGCCAATCACGTCGAGGCGCCAGAGCAGCCAAACGAGCACTACGTGGTGCACCACTTGCCGAGGAAGATCGGGCAGTCAGGCCCGGTATGTCCGGAGGCCAGTACAACCCACTTTCCGACACCGATATCAGCAAAATTAATGAAGCTGTAATGGAGGCGCTGGAAACCATTGGTTTGTCCCAGGCAATTCCTTCCTGCGTCGAAATCGTCTGTAAAGCAGGTGGCAGCTACAAAGACGGACGTTTATATTTCCCGCGTTCGCTGGTCGAAGATACCATCGCTAACTGTGCCAAAAGCATCGTTCTCTATGGTCAGGATCCAAAGCATGACCTTGAAATCGGGGGTGATCGGGTTTATTTCGGCACGGCAGGCGCTGCTGTGCATATTGCTGAACCTGAAACCAATAGTTATCGTGAATCAACACTGGCAGATTTATATAACGTCGCTCGAATCGTAGATCAAATGGACCATATTCACTATTTCCAGCGATCATTAGTGGCGAGAGACATGGTGGACCCATTAGATATGGACTTCAATACCTGCTATGCCTGTGTGTCGGGCACGACCAAACACGTTGGTTCAAGCTGGGTAGAAACAGCACACTTTGATAAGAGTATGCAAATGCTCCACTATATAGCAGGTGGAGAGGACAAGTGGCGTGCCAGACCTTTTGTGAGTATGAGCAATTGTTTTGTCGTGCCACCCATGCGCTTTGCAGAGGATTCCTGCCATTGCCTCGAATCAGCGGTCTATGCTGGGATGCCAGTGTTGCTGCTTGCCGCAGGTCAAGCAGGCGCAACCAGCCCAGCAGCGCTCGCTGGGTCAGTAGTTCAAGAAGTAGCAGAGGTTCTGGCCGGCCTTGTTTGGGTCAACCTCATGGTACCTGGTCATCCGGCAATCTTTGGTACCTGGCCATTTGTGTCTGACCTTCGCACTGGTGCTATGAGTGGCGGCAGCGGTGAGCAGGCGGTATTAATGGCAGCGTGTGGACAAATGGGTCGTTACTACAATTTACCCACTGGGGTCGCGGCCGGCATGGCGGACGCCAAATTTCCAGATGCGCAATCAGGATTTGAAAAAGCTTACACCAACACTCTGGCGGCGCATTCTGGAGCTAATCTTATCTATGAATCTGCAGGCATGCACGCATCATTACTGGGCTGCTGTTATGAAAGTTACATCATTGATAATGACA
>CALHRQ010000208.1 GCA_938038175.1 uncultured Granulosicoccaceae bacterium
CTGGAAGCATTACGTTGAATGCTGCGATATCACTGAATCCATTGAACATTTACAGGAAAATGGGCTTGAGTCCTACCGGCTCCTCCCGATAACCCTTACAAGCGTGACTATGTTCGCTGACCGAATGAGTAATCAATTGAAGTGGAGCAGATACAGCACCACCTTTTCGCTGACAGATCATCAACGATTGTCAATTGAGTTAACTAATGTGCTGATTGAGCAATTACGCTCTGCAGGCCGCATTCGGTGCTATAAAATACGGCTGCTTCTGAAAAGAAGTGGTTATAAAAACGGCCATTAAAATAACTCGAATGAGACTGCATGCCCTGCAATACCTACGCGCTATAGCCGCGTTAGCTGTAGTCTACGGACACGCAAGCATACAGGTGCCTGCTTACGAACAATACCTACTCGAATTTGGCAGTTTTGGCGTTGATATCTTTTTTGTCATCTCTGGCTTTATCATGATGTTCATCACCAAGCCCACTGACACACCCGGGGCATTCATGGTCAACCGCATCAGGCGCGTCGTACCACTTTACTGGTTTTTCACCCTACTCATGGGGACAATCTTTTTATTGATGCCTTCGGTGTTTAACAATGCCGACTTAACGGTTACCACCTTTTTTCAAAGCCTTCTATTTGTACCGCATTTTAGTGCAGCGCATCCAGGTGAGATCTGGCCGATTGTTGCGCCCGGATGGTCACTGATCTACGAAATGTATTTTTATGGACTGTTCGCACTTTCATTGTTCGTAGCCATGCGGATGCGACTGCTGTTTATCACTGTAGTAATCAGTTCGGTTTACATCTGCGCCAAGCTGATGAATACAGGTGGCGCTTACAACGCTTTCTTCACAGATGAAATCGTTTTCGAATTTATCTTCGGCATGGTGCTGGCACAACTGTGGCGCAATGGATTACGTTTGTCTTCCAGCGCTGGTGCACTGCTTTTTGTCGCTGGCTTCGCACTGTTACTGATACATTCTCAGTTTAATGGCTTTGCAAATCCTGATTTTGGCATACCTGGCATCTTGACTAATGGTATCCCGGCTATCATGGTCGTAACCGGCGCACTGTACATGGTCGTGCCAGTAAACAAACTGTTCATGCTGCTCGGGGATGCCTCCTATGCACTGTATCTTAGCCATATCTTTGTGTTGGGTGCTCTGCGACTCCTACTTCCACCTCTACTGGGTGATGGGCCACTAGGCGCTTATCTGTTTGCATTCATCTCGCTGGCCGTTTGTCTTTTAGCCAGTGTTGTGGTTCACAACCTGGTTGATAACTGGCTTCTCAGGCATGAACGGCTAGGTAGCGTAAAACCGATGAAAAGTCGGGAAGCGTGATTCGTATTACGGAATGAGTACTGATACCAGTCGATAATGTGCCATCGCACATTTTCAGTACTGATCCGTCAATGATGAACAAGCCACAAGAGATTACCAACCGATTCGATATTCCCAGCGGTAACACGCTTAAAGTCCAAAATAAAGAAAAGCACAACAACAAACAGCAGCAATGTGAAACCTGCTGGTATCTTGAAAAAGATAACAATAACCAGACCATTGCCCGCTACCGAACGTGGCGTACGACCGCACTTCTTCCTCCTTATCGCACACAAACAGGATGGGAACGATACACACCTGATGGAAAATTGCTTGCACGAGAAGTGCGCTATTCCGAACACAGAAACACTCAGTGTCTGCACTAATGATAGGTACATACACTCGGTATTCTGTTAATTTCCGTTAGGCGTCGCTTTCGCAATCAGTTTCCATGTCAGCATACATTTCGTAGTCCTGGATTACCTCGATAAAAGCGTCGCCGTACTTTTCAAGCTTGTGTTTTCCCACGCCAGAAACAGCTGCTAGCTGCTTGGACGTCATGGGCTTTTGTTCAACCATCTCAGCTAAAGTATTGTCAGTGAATACAACATAGGCAGGCTTTCCGTCGCTGAGCGTACTCCGCAGGTTACGCAGCCTTTCCCACAGCTTTTTATTCTCTGGAGCGATAGCCCGCGCTTGCTGCTTGCGTTTTGAATTCGAACTTGATGATTTATTCGTATTGAGCTTGCGCAGCATCAAGGGTGTTTCACCGCGCAACACTGGTCGCGCACTTTCAGTTAAACAAATTGAGCCATGCCCACCGACATCAACAGAAAGAAAACCCCTGGCTATCAGCTGACGATACAAGGCTCGCCATTGGGCAGCAGAACGATCTTCGCCAATCCCAAAAGTGCTCTGTTGATGGTGTCCAAAGCGACGTATACGCTCAACATCCTTGCCAATTAACACATCAATAAGATAGTTAACACCAAAACGCTGGCCGGTTCTGTATACACAAGATAACGCCTTTTGCGCAGCCTCAGTAGCATCCCAGGTTTCAGGCGGTACAAGACAGTTATCACAATTACCACAACGGTTATCAACAGACTCATCAAAATAGGCAAGCAGTGCATGACGCCTGCAGGTATTGAGCTCTGCCAGACCCAGCATGGATTCGAGCTTGTTCTGCTCTACACGTTTATGTTGTTCATCTGCCTCGGAACTCTGCATCATAGACCGAAGATTGATAACATCCTGCAAGCCATACGACATCCATGCACTCGCATCAAGTCCATCTCTCCCTGCCCGTCCTGTTTCCTGATAATAAGCTTCGACGCTCTTGGGTAAATTAAGGTGAGCAACAAATCGTACATCTGGCTTATCGATTCCCATACCAAAAGCAATAGTGGCTACGATGATGATGCCATCTTCGCGCAAGAACCGCGATTGATGATTTGCTCGTGTGTCAGCATCCAGCCCAGCATGGTATGGCAATGCTGTTTTGCCACGCTCCTCCAGCCATTTCGCGGTGTCTTCAACTTTCTTGCGTGACAAGCAATAAACAATACCAGCATCGTTTTTATGATTGTCATTTATAAAATTGAGCAAAGCATCTCGGGCATTACTGGCTTCGTGGATAGCATAGCGAATATTTGGGCGATCAAAACTACTGATAAAGCAGGCTGCATCAGCCAAGGACAGGTTTCGCACAATCTCTTCGCGCGTACGTTGATCAGCGGTCGCGGTCAATGCAAGTCGTGGTACCTCAGGGAAACGCTCGTGAAGTACATCCAGAGCCAGATATTCTCGCCTGAAATCGTGCCCCCACTGAGAAACACAATGCGCCTCATCGATGGCAAACAATGAAATATCGGATTGATCCAGTAACTGCAGCATTTCTGGCATCAAAAGCCGCTCAGGTGCAACATACAGTAGATCAACTTCGCCACAGAGTAGTGCACGCTCAGTCTCTCTAATCTGTTGCTGAGAAAGTGATGAGTTAATGAATACAGCATTGAGATTAAGTGCACGCAGCGCGTCAACTTGATCCTGCATCAAGGCTATCAATGGTGAAACGACAACACCAGTGCCTTTTCTTACCAATGAAGGCACCTGATAACACAGTGATTTTCCACCACCGGTTGGCATCAGTACCAGGGCATCGTTTCCGTCAATGACTGTATCAATGATTTCGGCTTGCTGGCCACGGAATTGATCGTAGCCATAGATATTCTGCAATACATCCAACGCGTCCTTGTGTTTCATGTATATCGACCTTTTGTTTGATTAATTCTGATTGCTATTGTTGACCAAATGGCTTGCTCCATGCAGGCTTGGTATTTCTGTATTAATGACTTGTTAACGACTTACTTAGCAGCGTATCTATCACTTACTGTCACACTACTTATCATATCTATATTTGCTATTCACTAGCCCAAAAGTAACTAGTCAAAAAAGTAACTAGCCCAAAAGCAAACAACTTCATTAGCTTTTGACCATTTCCTTTTGATACTGTGTTTTCCACTCAGCATACTGCTCAACGACAGATTGCATTACCGTTTCATCGTATTCGCGCAAGCCGCTGAGTATCATGTGCTTTTCACCATGGCCGACAACCTTACCAGAAGCACTTATCGAGAACCGCAGCAAGGCATTGGCCTTTTTGCCTTCAACTTCCATACTGGTGTCTTTTAATTCCAACTTAACAGAATCTGCGCTTAGATCATCCATGTGCAAGCTCATGGATTTATAAATAACAAGAGGCCTGCCAGGGTTGATCATGACACCTTCATTGCGCATCAGTTCTACCAAAATATCTGGAAAGGTTTTACCAGAGAAACGCACATATTCCTCTGCCACCGAGTTGACCAACTGTTTATCCTGCGTGACATCACCAGCAGTTGCCAGGGTCAGTAAATGTCGATCTGACGCATCCAGAATGTCGTCATTGCCAGACAGTGCGCTCGGTAAAGGCACTTGCACGTCGGCACTGAGCATTGCGTTTAGCTCGAGCGTTATGTTTTCAAATAACCCATAACGATGTAAAAGAACAGTAAACAGTAGATCGCCAGGCACGCAAAAGCGTTTTGCTCCAATATCGTGAATGGGATTGAAATCACCAGCGACGTCTTTGGCAAATTCGTTTGCCTGTGCTTGCGTAAAACGCATGCCATCATCATTTAAAGTCACAAATTGATTAATGTCGAGCGACATGGTTGCCCCGTAAACAGTAAGGATAACTCGCTATGATCTCAAAGAGACTTGTGATCCCGCAAGCGGTGATTGGAAAGTAGCGCATCAAAATGCTGTAACTGATTTTGCGACAACGAAACGGCACGTGGATAGCGTGGAGCGAACCTATCCTCATCGACAGGCTTTTCCCAGCCACGTGTACTGTGTAAAAACGCCTCAACGCCTAACTCACCAAACAGCTGTTGATAACCCGCCATGACACAATCAATGTAGCTTTGCAGCACTGGAAAGTCAGGGTTGGCATCGAAATTGTGGTGCTCATCTGATACGTAAACATAAACCGAATCACCAACGAAATGTTCTGGTACGTCAAACAATCTGCGCGGCAGCTCAAGTCGCTGATAACCGGCTTCACGCTGGTCCAGCACTGGCAGCTCAGAAATCGGGATGCTGACAAGTACCCCATCTATACCAGATTCAGTATTGTCGAGTTTCTCGACGGTAAGCGATGTACAGCCACCGGGCCGGGTATTGGATGAGGGAACCCGGTGACTCCAGGCGCGACCCCAGCCGTACAAACGCGCTTTGTGCGCTTGTTCACCGGAAGGACGGGTAGCTCGATTTACCAGCGAACCATATCCAAAATACGTGATCAAACCCTCATCCATAGTGCAAATTTTTCATACTTCTGGCCCAAGCGTCAGGCAAATAAGGTCTCTGCCGCATATAGTATTAGAATGCGCCCAAATATTCAGAATATTGGCATGATTAATAGAGCCTCCAACCTTGTAATCTGCCAACCGGCCGGCCTTAGTGCTGCCTGCTGTTTACGCACCAAGTGTTATCTGCTGCTGGCTGCAGCAGTGCTCTTTTGCACCCTGCCACCATCAACATATGCCCTTGAGCTCAGCGACGAAGATCGCCTGCAGGCAGCCCAGATAGCCACAGCCACTTCGTGGCTGCATTCCGAGAACGCACCCGCGCTTGATAATGCACAGCGCCGTTCAGGCAGTCGAGGCTTAGTCACAGCAACAAACAACCATCCGCTGGGTACACAAACACTGTCTATAGAGTTCGATGAACGCAAAGAAGCGCCGCGCGAAAAACGCGCTCGCGTCTATCAGTTCAACTACACAAGCCGCCAAACCCGTGTGCTGGTAGTTGATATTGATAATAACGAGGTTGTCAGTGAACAGCCAATACAATCGGTCCACTTGCCATTGAATACGGTAGAAATAGAGTATGCGGAGCAACTGCTGAGCGGTGCCAGCACCATTGTTAAGCAATTACAAAGCGAACAGACAAGGCGTGGAGATTCCCCGTTTGTCACACTAAAAGAATTGGATGCCAAAGCCAGTATTTTTGAACCTATGCAAAACGATCATCAATGCAAGACTGACCGATGTGCGCTGTTCTCTCTTTTTGATAACACCAGAACGGTTTTCTCAACCGAGCCAGTTGTTAATCTAACGCGTGGCACGGTCATGCTTCTACAAAGCAATCCATAACATTGTTGCTACCATGCGCTCACTGCTCCTCCTATTGTTTTTAAGCTTCACCGGCCCCGTCTTCGGCCAATCACAGGCCTGTGAAATTGGGGAGCTGCAGCAACACAGCTTTCCCTCTGGGGCAAGCTGGAATGTGTGTGTCACCCTCGACGACGATCATGCCCTGGAATTAACTGAAGCCTATTACCGTGCACCTGGCGACCAGTCTCGAAAAGTTCTCCGGGAAATACATCTGGCGCAACTGCTGGTTCATTATCATGATGAAGAACAACCACTGGCATTCATTACATCAAAGGGCCTGGGAGGCGACGCACTGCTACCACTTGATAACCTGAGTTGCAATGGGGAAGTTCGAAGCCTGGCAGCAATGCCAGCTCTCTGTAGTCAAGTGCAATCAGTAGGTTTACTGGCTAAATTCAGTTTGCGCCGTGGCCTTATTGCAGAAAAATGGCAACTGTTTACCGTCACTGAACAAGATGGGCTCACTTTCAAGCTTGCTTATGCGTTAACAGAAGATGGGCGCATAATACCTTCAGTAGAAGTCTCTGGCAGAACGGGCAAGAGCACTGCAGATTCACGTTATGGGGTCGCGGTCACTGGCAGCGGAACCACCCCAGAGTCTGCTTTTAATACACGAGCAACATTAATGTACAGTTGGCGGATGGCATTTGCTTTAAACGATAATCAGCTCGACGATAAAGTTGAAGAAATTAATTTCCCAATATCACCTGCTGGCGACAACCGACGCCCCCAGCAAACCACCGAACTGGCAACCGAAACACTGCGCCAGATAGACCGTGAGTCGTTTCGTGGATGGCGCATCGTTGATCAGAATGGCAGTGGGTATTATCTTGATCCACAAAACAGCGGCTTCGCCTATCAAGATCCGCACAATAACTGGGCACGATTCGACTTCGCACTGACACGCTATGCAGAGTGCGAACGGCACAGCCGTATTACAAGCGAAGCCAGATCTGGCCAATCCAACTGTGGGTACTCTCTTGATGATTACGTTAACGGGGAATCGATGCAGGATACGACACCTGTCCTGTGGTACTCACTGACACAACACTACCGCCCACGGGCAGAAGACTACCCTGCTATCAGTAGTCTGCGTTCAGAATTTGAACTGCTCCCTTTTGACTGGACTCCAACCTCCCCGTTCGAAGTTCACAACCAATAATCCACGCACCAGGATGTGATAACCGTAGTTTATTGAAAAGACGCCATAAGACTGCAAACGATCAACGAAATGAATTGCATATTAAATAGCCTATTGATGTATTGCCTGCTGTTGCTGGCAGCAGTAACGACAGCTATACCTTTGCCCGCATCCGCAGCACCTGATTGCACTGGTAAAGAATATCTGAGTGAAGAATTCAGTAACGGGGCTCGCTGGGAGATGTGTTGGGAGTCACGCATTCGAGAAAACCTCGTGCTCAGCGATGTGCATTACACCCCCCCCGATGGCGAAACGCGGCGCATAATCAGCACTGCTCGATTAAGCCAGTTGCATGTTGCTTACGATGATAGTGATGTTACCTACAACGATATAACGCAGTTTGGCCTGGGCGGCAGTTACCTCATTCAACTCACAGAAGATGATTGCCCAACTGGCGAATTACTGACTATACGCACACAACCCGCTTTATGTGTTTGGCACTCACCAGGCCAGGATTCCTATAGAACGTCAACCCGTTCGGTGGAAGCTGAAAGCCTGACATTGTTTTCTGTATCTCAAGTGGGTGCGTACGCCTACATCGTCAATTGGAAATTCTACGCCGATGGTGCAATTGAGCCGCAAATTGGAGCCAGTGGAGCGCTGCAACGCAGTACAGCACAACTTGAACTTCCGTTTGGACGCCAGCTGCAAGGAGATGACGATACCCTGTGGTTATCGCACACACACAATTACTACTGGAGACTAGACTTCGATCTTGGGGAAAGTGGCGTTGATGATGTTGTTAGCGAATCCAACATTACGCTTTCTGCAGATGGTCGTCGCGAAGCAGTAGAGACTGTATTCACAAATGAAATTGCCAGGCGTGTCAATCCCGAAGATGGTCGCACCTGGACAATATGGGACAAGCTTGAAAACGGAACGCCCGTCGAAGGTAATACTGGTTACCGTCTAGACCCTGTTCGTGCAGGACACCGCTTGGTACGAAAAGATATAGAGCCCTACACCGATTATGATGTATTCGTTACTGTTGCCAACGATTGCGAGCGATTTGCCAGCCAGAACGCACGCTTTAATCCAGACTGTTTAAACCACGTTCTGCAATACACAGAAGACGAAGAGCCACTGGATAACAAGGACATTGTGCTCTGGCACCGAGTCAGCTTTCATCATTTGCCGCGCAATGAAGATCAACGTCACATGCACACACACTGGGATGGCTTTACACTGGAACCGGTCAATGTACATGCGGGAACCCCTTCGCTTGATACAACACAAAATCGAACACCTGAAATCGCTGCAATAAGCGATCAATCACACCACATTGGTGACAACGTTGATATTCACATCGACTGGTTTGACCCTGACGGCGATCGTGTTTCGGTACAGGCAACCAACCTGCCATCAGGGCTGGAACTCATAGACGATGAACACATCCACGGCACAGCGAATGAAGCAGGCTTGTTTAACGTCAGATTAACCGCATCTGATGGCATCGGTACTGGCACACGTGAATTTGAATGGAGAATTGTCGGTGATACAAGTGACAATGCAAATGAAGAAATACCGCAAGTAGCACAAAGCGTTAGCAGCGGTGACAGTTTTTTCGGTCACGTACATTGGTTATTGATACTGATCATGTCTGCGTTTGTGGTGACAAGATATCAATCTCGTACCCGGCAATAGCAGAATACTCTTCAGCAATCGAATTTTATCTGACGGCGGAGTCATACCTGACACCGTCATGGACCTGGACGAAATAAACTTACCGGCAGACAGCTGTTAGTCTGCATACTCAATGTTAATCACATAATAGTTCAGCATCTTGCCTGACACTTCTACCGAAATATCATCATCAATTGTTTTTTTTAGCAAGGCTCTTGCAACAGGCGAATCGATACTGATTAGACCTGATGATGGGTCGATTTCATCAGCACCAACCAGACGCACCACTTTTTGTTCACCGGCATCAGTTTCCAGCGTAACGGTTGCACCAAAAAAAACTTGATCAGAATTTGCCCGTCGGTCGACTACAACCAGATCCGGCAACCGCTTCTGTAAATAACGAATGCGACGATCCAGTTCGCGCAATTCTTTCTTGCGATAGATATATTCTGCATTTTCTGAGCGATCGCCTTCTGCAGCTGCAGCCGATAGCGCCGCGGTGACATCCGCTCGACGAACCCAGATATCTTTTTGCTCTTGTTGCAAGGTTTCGAAACCAGAACGGGTGATATAAGGTGAGGATTTTGGTGACGGTGGTCGGTAGCGCCCCATAACTAAACCCCCTTTGTTAACAGGCAGATCATGTCTTCATTGATCACTTGATTCTATGTACCAAACAGGTGTGTGAAATAACAGAAGTTCGCTAGCCAAGGAGAATGGTATCGCAATCGGTTTCTAACACAGATCTGGATCAGTACCATGCTACATCTGGTTTTATTTATCGCTTCGATGATATTCAACTGTTTTACGCATCAGGTGGTATGACCCCTTTACGCAAAGCAAAACAACCATAAAACCGTCGTTCACCCGTCTGAATAACCGCGTAGGACCTTTTTGCTCGTTCATAGAACGCGTAGCGTTCAATACCCGATAATATCGGCCCGTCTACACGCACAATTTCAGCCTGCACTTCTTCCATCACCGGCATAAGGCTGGCAGGCTCACCAACCACTTCCATGCGAACCGCCGCGTCATCAACAAAGGTATCAATGGGGTAAACGGAAAGCACCGCATTCATTACTTCGGCTATCGGGCGATCTATGCGCAGCAACTCACCCAAAATGGTTTTGCGCGCAATAGCTTCAGCCGGAAAATTAGTATCCACGATGACCAGATCATCTCCATGTCCCATAGAACGCAGTGCGTACAATACTTCGGCATTTAGAATTGGGTTGATACCTTTTAACATGTTTATTCCTTTTAAACTTTAGCGTTGGCCTACTATTATTAGCAACTAATCTGTCAATCCGAAATAACGATTGGTCGTTTGCGGGATCGGTTCAATATACCGCCAATCTGTGTAAAAATAGTGTTCTTTATTGGTCAGTTGGCCAACATACCCACATAAGGCGTTACGGACCCACCTGGCTAAACGCTAAGCGTCGACGTGATACTGCCTCAAATATTCGTCCCTTTAGCGCCTGCGCACAAAATAATTATTTCGTATATGCAACAGGCAATGAGTTAAAATCCTCCCATGCTTCGCCTCTATATTGACCCTCGAAACTGGCCCATAGGCTTTTTGCTTTTTTCGCTTTGGCTAGCACACAGATTACTCCCATACCGTATCAACTTCGCGCTATGCAAGGGTATCGGTCGATTGTTATATCGAATCCCCGGCAAAGTACGCAATACCATGCGCGTGAACCTCTCCATTTGCTATCCAGATCTTGATGATAAGGCCAGAGAACAGATGGTCAAAGCTAACTTTGAGCATTGGTCGATCAGCTTATTAGAGATAGCCCTTAGTTGGTGGGGTGATCATGAGGGTGTTCTCGACAAGGTCAATTTTGAAGGCACCGATCATTTGGACTCAGCCATCGCCAACAACAAAGGTGTGCTTCTACTGGGCATTCATTTCTCCTCGTTTGAACTGGGTGGTTTACTTGCTCGCAAGCACATTGGCGCGGATACACCACTGAACATCATTTATCGCGCGCAAAAAAGACCCCTTCTTAACGCGATTATGAACAAAAAAAGGCTACAACATGTTGATCAGGTGGTGGAAAGCAAGGATAGCCGAAAGATCGTGAAACTGGTTCGTGCCAAACAGATTGTCTGGTACACGGTGGACCACGACCATGGAGTCAGAAATAGCGTTTTCGCCCCTTTTTTTGGGCACCCTGCTGCCACATTGAAAACGACATCAACCTTGGTCAGCCTGTCCGGCGCATCAGTATTGGTTATGAGTACCCATCGTAACAAGGACGGTAATGGTTACAGCCTAAGGTTCTCTCCTATAACCGAGGGATTTCCATCCGGTGATGACGTGCGGGACGCTACCCTCATTAATCATCAGGTAGAAGAGGCAATAAATTTGACCCCGGAGCAGTATATGTGGGCTCACAGACGATTTAAAACGCAGGACAAGTTAGCTAAAGCAGCTTTATACGAGAAGTCATAACGCTGCCTGGATCGCATGGACTCATCTTTTACAGCTTATCAATACGGCAGACAACGCCAAGGCCCAGCAGTAACAGGATCCAGCGACTCGGCACAAGATCAGTAATATATAATGACTGAAACATCGGAGATAATCCTGTGAGCGAAGATCAATCCATTCTCGAACAGTTACAGAAAATAGTGTCTGAAAAGACGGAACTCGATCTGGGTACCTTAGAACCGTCGCTTAACCTTGAGGACAGTGGCCTCGATTCATTCGCCAAAATTAACCTGGTTATGGAGATCGAAGAATATTATGACTTTGAACTCACGGATAGCGAATCAGCCAGTATTGCAACCATCAGTGACCTCATCGAGAAAATTAAATCGAAAAAGGCGGTCGCCTGATTACGCCTCTGCGTGCCAACACAATACTATTGTCAGCCAACACGGCTAGCAAACAAAGTTGGAAATCAGCCCGTTGATTTTTACACAAACACACCATCCATCCAATCGGTGCCAAAATTGTGAGCTCTGAAAACACCTTACTCGATGTCATGCGGGGCCATGTTATACAGGCCTACCCTGAATCAGTCCTGCACTGCTGGGATCCTCCGTCCAGGAGTTACACACCAGTGAGCTACGCCGATCAAATGCGTCAGGCTTTTGCGTTCGGCCAACGCCTTTTAGATGAAGGAGTACAGAAAAAATCCGTTTGTATGATAGCCTGCCACTCGCCCTACGCCACGCTAATCGCCTTCTATGGCGCAATCTCCGCCGGCGTCATACCCATGATTTTCCCCATGCCAAAAGCACTGGGCAGCCATGAGGCCTTGAGCGAGCGTATAAAACATTGGGGTTTGCGTTTTGCCTTGCCTGTCACGCTGGTTCTCGAATCAGGGCTTAATGAGAAATTTCATGAGAGCATCCCTTCTGACGTCAATGTTATACAGGTACCAGATTCACTGGATGCGAGCGACTGGCCGGTTCGGGATACACCCGCGATAGATAGCCCCTGCGGCCCAGACGACATCGCATTCTTTCAGACCACCAGTTCATCGACGGGCGATCATAAAGCGGTGGTCATTTCACACGGAAATATTATCGCCAATGTCAGAGGTATCAAGGCCGCTGTCAATATGTCTGATCAAGAGCGAATGATCAGCTGGTTGCCGTTGTTTCACGATATGGGGCTTGTCGGTGCTGTTTTATTCAGCTTTTGTAACCGTTACCCTTTGTATTTGATGACACCTGTGCAGTTTGTTAAACGCCCTGCTCTGTGGTTAAAGGGTATGAGTGAACATCGCTGCACTATCGCAACCGCACCCAATTTTGGCTATGACTATTGCTCAAGACTGGTCTCAGAACGCGACACAAACTCTCTCGATCTGCATTCTGTTAAGCATCTCTTTATTGGTGCGGAGCCCATCCGCGTATCAACCATCAAGGCATTTGTCGATAAATTCAGGAATGCAGGCATTACAGAGAATAAAATACGCCCCGCTTATGGGCTGGCTGAGTCCACCATCATTAGCTCGATCTCACTGCCTGCTAACCCAGCCAAATTCATCTGCGTTAACCCTGAACAAATGGGTATTGGTCAGAGCGTGGGCAAGGTGCAGGAATTGCCATTCGATACTAAAGCCATGGATGGTTTCAATGCTGAAGCAGGCATTGCTATTTGCACCGCTGGAAAACCTATCGACGGAATGCAAGCTGACATTCTGGATGAAAGTGGCAATGCGGTGCCTACAGAAGGTATAGCAGGCGAGATTACATTAACAGGACACTCTGTGGCTCTTGGTTACGTTGGGCATGGTGATCAACTGGTCGATCGTTTTGAAAATGGTCGAATGCACACTGGAGACATGGGTGTCATGCTGGATGGTGAGCTCTACATTATCGAGCGAATCAAAAATATTATTATTCGAAATGGGGAAAACTATCTGGTAAGCGCGTTGGAACAGCGTATTGCCGATCTATTGGAAAAATCGCACGAACAAGTTGCAATTTTTGAAACCGACATTCATGATCCCGATAGTGAAGTCGTGGTCCTGGTTGAACGCCAGGATGCAATGGACGATAGGCAGGTAATGCAGCTTCTGGCAAATTTTCCGTTGGAGAGCCACCCTGTTAACCGGATATTATTCAGCAACGCGCGCGCAATCCCTCGCACAACAAGTGGAAAAAAGAGACACTTTATGTGCCGTAAGCTTTATAAGAGTGATGGCATACCTCACCATCAGAACATCATTATTGACACAGCGAAGATTATTGACGCAAAGAAATCTCTGGATATTGAGCCAGAGCACGGCTGACGTTTTTAATCGAAGAAATTGGGCTCTTCATCACTAACGGGGGACACCGGCATTCATTAGAATGATTTTACGACAAATGATTTTAATGGAGATAACCGATGTCCCTCGCATCTCGCATTGTAGGTATTCCCGGCCTTGAAGTCGAACGTGTGCATCGACGGC
>CALHRQ010000209.1 GCA_938038175.1 uncultured Granulosicoccaceae bacterium
CGACTCTGGAGTACTGAATAGAATTGAGATCGCTGGTGCTGAACGCAAATGGATCGGATGCGAACGCAGCGCTTTCATCGAATGACATTTGAGCATGCACAGCCAAAGGCGTAAAAAACGCTAAAATCAAAGCTAGTGAATGCAAACGTGCCATTATGTTCAGTGGCTCCCAGGGCTGCCCTTCATTGGGCTAAGTTACAGGCTTTTATTAGATAACGAATGTCTCAAAAAAACAACAACCAATTTGGCCAATTTAACAGTATCTTGCAACACATTGCGAAACAAGTCTCTTTACTTCCAGGCAATTAACCAGATGACAACAGAAGACCCTGAAAGTGCCGTAGATTTTGAAGAAAATAACGGACCCAGTAAATCACAGTTAAAACGCGATGCTCTCGCGGTGCGCGATCTTGGCTCCGAGCTTGCCGCACTTGGTGATGCCGAACGCGCCAGAGTGCCTCTGCCAGATGATATTGTGTCCGCCATAGTCGAGCTTAATCGCACGACCCGTCATGGCGCACGAAAGCGACAACTCGGCTGGCTTGCTAAGCGATTACGCCAAGTCGACATCGAACCTATCGAAGCCGCACTCGAGTCATTTCGACAACGCGCCAGAGCCAATACCCAAAATCTTCATTTGGTCGAACGCTGGCGAGATCAGCTTCTTGGCTTGAATGCCGAATTGAAACCTCAAGAAGCGCTGACTGCATTTCTGGAAAATTATCCACAGGCAGATCGGCAGCTTCTAAGACAGCTGCAGCGTAATGCTTTGAAGGAACAATCACAGGGCAAGCCTCCCCGCAGTGCGCGTCTGCTTTTTAAATCGGTACGGGATGCCATCATTCCCAATGAGCCGTTACCACCCGCATGAAGCCCTTCATACCCCAGCTGCTGTGCTTGTGCCTATTCTCAGCCTTGTCTGGCTGCAATACACCTAACGGCGAACAGCAAGCAATAGAGACTCTGTCAACAAACAACGCTGAACTCTCAAGCACTAATACCATTAGCAATGGGAACGCTACCCCCATTCCCAATGCCTCTGCAACTGCACAGAGTAGCGCAAATGAAAACGAGGCCAATACCATTCCTGCGCCTGCTGACGAAACGATTTTTGCCGCGGCTGCACCACTACCCAGCATCCACAGTGCACGACAAGTCGCTCAAATCGAAAATCGAGCGCTTTCGGAGGTTAGTGGCATGGTCTGGTCACGGCGCCAGAATTCGATCTTGTGGATGATTAACGACAGTGGAAATTCACCGGACCTTTACGCTATCGATAGTAACGGCAAAACAATTGGTCGCTGGTCCGTCAATGCGGCCAATCGCGACTGGGAGGACATGGCTTCCATATCGATCAATGGCGAGTCGTGGCTCTTACTGGCAGATGTAGGAGACAACTTGCAAAACAAGCCTGAAAGCCTCATCCACATTATCAAAGAACCAACCCCGCAAACAGATCAGAACACCAGGCTACAACCGATTTTCACCTTGCGTTTTCGTTACAGCGAAGGCCGACATAATGTAGAAGCAGTTGCATCGGATGGCGAGTCGGTTTTCCTGTTAACCAAAGAGCGTTTGAGCGCAGGCCAAAGCGTGCCATCTCAATTATTTCAACTACCACTTAGCTTTTCGGGTACCGGGCAACTTGCTGTTGCCGGCAAAGTTGGCACACTTAATCCGATAAGCCCCAGCATCGAAAGCAGCTTGGTTGCAAGCGTTGCAAACGTGGACATCCATCAACCGACGGCCATGGATTTTGACAGGCAGAATCGCTTTGCTTATGTGTTAAATTATCGAGGGATTCTGCGTTACGAACGACAAGCAAACCAAACCTGGGCACAAGCATTTGTCGGTGACCCGGTGTTGGTCTCAGAGCATTCCCTGCAGCAGGCGGAAGCATTGGCGGTAGATGTTAATGGAGCCATCTGGGCTACATCTGAGAAAAGACCAGCGCCAATTATTGCACTGCCTGGTCATTAAAAACTGACCAGATGAACGCCATCCATATTCAGCGATCGATAACATCTACATCGGTTTGGCTCAGCTGAAGCAATTCGAAACGCGGAGTTTCCCAATCCCCCGTCAGTTTATATTGCGTTAGCCCAATGCGATCGAAGTCGAGACCAATAGCTTTAAAAATACCACCAGCTAACAATGCACCGATTCCACCGGTTGCTCCAGCTGATATTAATCCAATAACGGGAAGTGCTGCGCTGACACGCGGCAATACCGTGATCGTTTGATTGTAGTTACGCCCAATCAGGTTCGACTCGCCCGTTATATCCACAACACCAACCGAGCCATTAAGCTGTACCAGAGGCGCATGAGCTATACCATTAGCCAACTGTACTTCACCCTCGAGAGTTTCAAAATCAAGACCATCGCGGACTAGATCGCTAAAATCAAGGTTGAGGCGCCGCGGTATACTGTCCAGAGCAAAAAGTCCTGCAAGCTTTGCAGCCCCGGGGTCCACTTTTAAAATACTGCCGCGCTGTAAATCGATTTTCACTTCGCCCACTAACAACTCCAAGTCAGGCTTATAAGCCGGTGCAGGCCAGTACAGAGAGCCATTAAGTGTGCCGTCCGTGTCTTTGAGTGCTCCAGCAAACCCAATCTGAGTCAAGCCCTCGCCAAAGTCATTACTTTGTACTGAAACATTCAGTCTGGTGACATGGTTCTCTGCCACATCAACAGTGGCAGTTTGAGGATTACGCAGTCTCCAGTAACCCTCTCCCGTCATTTTTACGGTTTGATAATTAAAACCCAAGGTATCAATACGCAAGCCCGCGCTGGTCGGTGATGTTCTGATCCTCACATCCTTCAGGTTAAGCGCATCCCATTGCAGGTTCGACACATGTGCTTCTATCGGCGGGAGCTCACGCGGATCCAGCTCACCGCCCTGTTCACCCGCTTTTTTTTCTGGTGCGGTATCAAGTGCATCGACAATATTCATATCAACATGTGCGATACGAACATGCATTGGTATGTCATCGCGCCAATGTTCTCTCGGATAGCGAGCATTTGCACGCAGTAAACGATTATCAATGGCAACGTTAATGTAAGTACCATCGGTATTCGCACGCAGGAGCCCTTCCCCAATAGCTTGTGTACCTACCACTAAGGAGTTAACTCTAAGGTTGGCCGATATCGGCAATACAGGTGTTGGCGAATCGGCAGGTGCCAGATCATCCAATAGCGCGGCAATACTCTCTACCCAACCATCGAGTCCTATCTGGTTAACTGTGCCATCCAGACGAATACCGCGCGCAAGCCCCTTACTCAAGGCACCTGAACCAAACCGGGCCGATAATGATTTCAGACCATCATCATCCGTGGTAACGTGCGCTTTTAAAAAACCAGCGTAAGCAATTTCCCACTCAGGTTCCAGACCGTCTTTGATCACGCTGGATAGTACAAAATCACCAACTTGAGAAGGTGGCTTGCCTAAGGGTAATGGCATCAATAACCGCGTCCCTACAAGATCGCTGCTGGCTTTAAAAGTGATGCCGTCACGCGCTGCCACACCCGTTGCCAGGGGTATAAACAACTGCACCCGCCACCGCGATTCTCCATCAACAAAACGGGTCAGTGGAATATCGTAATTATCCAATACATCCTTAGCCCCCATTGAGCCATATATATTAACTACGCTTACTTTGTTTTTGCCACGCCCCTGTTCATGTGTTTCTACTCTGATGGGCCTGCCCAGACTTTTCGCCTCCAGGTTATGAATTCGAAAATCGTTCTGACTAAAAATAATGGCTCCGTTGACATCGCTTAAGTCAACATTGGATCGAGCAAAAGAGACATCGTTGTTTAACATAAACAATGCACCATCCACCTTTAGCCCAGGGATGGAAGAGGACGTTTTGTTTACGCTGGCTTGTGCAGATGCCACCGTATTAAATGTACTTAAACGTGAAAGAGGCACGCTTAAAGCAAGATCCATCTGCGCACGACCGCTGGCACTCACATCAGATAAAATGGGGTTTAATAGCCATTTAAGTGGCCCAGTGTTGCCAAAGGCAACAAGCTCAGACAACTTGCCTGCACCCGTACTGTTTAATGACAGTACAGGTTTAAAAATATCGGGTATGGATGCTTTTGCCTGTGATAACCGCAGACCGTCTATAAAACCATCTGTCACTGAGGCGGAAACCCCTGGCCCGCTCATATTAAAACGCCCCTCCATACCAGTAAGCTGCGGCCAGGCAGGCAAATAATCCAACGTTACATCACGCATATCAAACTGAGTTTTAAACACCCCTTCTTTATCTCGAAAAGGGAAATCAGCAATATCGCCAAACATTAACAGCTCACCATTATCTATTGACCCGGCAACCAAGGCCTTTTTAAACCAGCTAGTGGTTGCGGGTTTGATCAGTTTGTTTGGTATAAAACCTTTTGCAACGGCAAGGTCGTCAAGCGAATATTTACTTTGAATATACAACTGGGTTGGGCGATGCGGATCCAGTTTGATTTCGATCCGGGTATCAGATTCGAACCCTTGTTCTTCAATCTGCACATCACCGTCTATTGTTGTGCGAAGTGGATCCGTAACATCTATATCAAGAGCCGCACGCAATAGACCCACGCGAGCTGGCGCGGTAAAGACATTGGGCATGTCGAGGGCCATTTCGCTGCCCTGCATGGTTAGTGTGCCAACGTTGTTTTGCATGAGGATTGACCCACCCAGATTTTCAAATCCAGGTATACCGTCTGCAGCGTTGAGTCGAACATCATAAAAACCACTGCGAAAACTGAAATCAGGTGTGCCGTTAATAAGACCAATACTGGCATCCCAATTAACCATCGTGCCAGCAGGCTGAGCTTTTGCAAGCCACTGTGCACGGGGTAGATCAGCATTCTCATCAAACAATGACAACACCAGGCGTGTGGCTAAATCGAGCGCTAATTCGTTGCCCTTTGCATCCAGGGTCCAGGCCGCAGCTTTGGAAGGCTGAAAGTTGTATTGCACATCGTTGATTGTGGTGGTGGTAGCATCTGCTTCCAACAAGACACTGTCCGTTCCTACACGCCATCCGGTATCCTGAGCAGTAAACACAAGGTCGGTTTCAATGCGATCGAGTACATTTTTCTGGGTCGTTACATCAGTGAGGTTTTCAACCAGCATCCGCCCACGCGCACTTTGTAGTTCGCCTTTGCTAACGTTCCCCCAAAAATCCATCTGCACATTAGCATCAAGCCGCGCTATACCCGTGGTTGAAGCAGTCAACCCCCTAAAGCGACCCGCACGCAACGAGCGCCATGCATCCGCTTTAAGGTCAACTGCTTTGACATAAATATCGGCTTCGGCATTGGCTATGTCATTACTTTTGCCGGTGACATCCATACCAATTTCAATACTCTTGCCAAGCGATTCGGGCAATTGCAGATCAACCCGAAGCTGATGTAGCGAACCATCGTTTTCAGCCACGACATTGATATCGTCTAGTTCAAGCGTCTGGTTGTCTTCCTTGTTTATAATCGTGATGCGGGCATCCTGCAATGCTACACGTCGGGTATTCATTAGCCAGGCAAGCACATCAACGCCTTTATCTTGCCCACTGGATGCGGTTACCTGTTTGGGCTGAGACGCAACACCGTGCACACGCCACTGTCCTTTTTCATCGGTTTCGAGCGCAAGCTCAGCGCCGATTAAGATCATTTCTTCTATTACAGGTTTTTTTTGCTTTAGGGATTTTGATACATCAACGTCAATAAGTAGCTCTTTGAGCGATACCTGCTGGCCGTTGGGCTCTTGCACAGATACACCAAAAGCGCTTAAACGCGGGCCAAAACCCTGCCATCGAATCGACAGATCCTCTATCGAGACAGGGCTACCAAACTGTTCTGTCAAACGGGCTTCGATTTCGCCTTTGTAACCACCAAGCAGTGGCAGAGCTAAACGAACAAATACCAACAGTAAAGCCAGCAGGATTATCGATACTGCGATAGCCAGCAGCAGCCAATGTGCCGTTTGCGCCACGGCGCCACGGGCTTTAGTGTGGCCCGATGCCAATCCAGCACCTCTCACAGGGTTGTCACGACCTATTTTGGAGTTTATCGAAGAAATACTATTGCTCGCTTCTTAACTGCTTAACTGCTTAACTGCTTAACTACTTAACTACTTAACTACTTAACAATTTGACTGCATATTTGCTTGGTTACGCAGACTTGTTCTTTGGTTAATCGCTGATAATTTTTTTCTACATTGCACCTTTTAAATGCAATATTTTTTTATTTTTAAGGTTTCAACAAAACGCTATTCCAATACGGCATTACTTCTACAAGGCCTTATTTCAAAACAACATCATATTGCTCGCGCATGTAAAAATTTTCGCCTTGCCAGCGAATTGGCACGTCAACAAAATCTTCAAGCAGCGCCAGATCATCTGAGCGTTCTTCGGTAAACCAGTCTACAAGTTCTGTCGATGCGAGCACAGTGACAGATTCGATATCGAATTGCCGCACTTGCCGAATGATTTCACGTGTAACCTCAAAACCCACTGTTTCAACCGTTTTTGTTGTACCACGCCCAGAACACACCGGGCACTCACTGCACAACACTTGTTCAAGGCTTTCGCGCGTACGCTTACGGGTCATTTCGACCAGCCCCAATGAGGACACATCACTGACCTGGGTTTTCGCATGGTCTTTTTCGAGCGCTTTTTCAAGTGCTCGTAACACCTGTCTGCGATGCTCCACAATCTGCATATCAATAAAATCAATGATGATGATCCCACCGAGATTTCTCAGCCGAAGCTGCCGTGCGATCGCCTGTGCTGCTTCAAGGTTAGTTTTAAATATGGTCTCTTCAAGATTGTTTCGCCCCACAAACGCCCCAGTATTAACGTCTACGGTTGTCATAGATTCGGTTTGATCAATAATCAAATAACCGCCTGATTTAAGCAGTACTTTTTTGTTCAGCGCTCGATCAATTTCATCTTCGATTCCGTGCAAATCAAAAATCGGGCGCTCACCAGGGTAATGTTCGATACAGTTGACAAGCTCAGGGACATATTCTTCGCTAAATGCCACCGAATTGCGGAACGTCTCTCGCGAATCTATGCGTATACGCTCAGTCGAAGCGCCTCGAATATCGCGCAGAGTACGTAGCACCAGTGGCAAGTCGTGAAAAATAACTTCACCGGGCTTGGCCGTTTTTTGTCGCGCTTGCAAACCTGCCCAGACTTTTGCCAGATACCGCATATCACTTTTAATGGCATCGCACTCAACGCCTTCTGCAGCGGTTCGCACAATATAGCCGCAGGATTCATCCTCGCGCATCTCACTGACAATCGAGCGCAATCTTTCGCGCTCCTCTTCAGATTCAATTTTAACCGACACACCAATGTTTGATTCAGATGGCATCATCACAAGAAATCGCGACGGAGCAGTCAAAACTGATGTAACACGCGCACCTTTAGTACCTAAGGGATCTTTTATGACCTGCACTGCGATCTGCTGACCCTCTTTGAGTAGCCTTGATATGGAGACGGATACCTTCTCCCCATTGTCGTTAATCTGCACAGCACCGGCAAGATCAGACACGTGCAGAAACGCCGCCTTATCGAGACCTATATCGACAAAGGCTGCCTCCATACCCGGCAACACCCGTTTTACAACGCCCTGAAAAATCGTACCCACCAGACCAAGCTTCTGGACACGCTCAATCCAGACCTCCATCAGCATGCCATTTTCCACAGTGGCAACCCGGGTTTCCTGGGGTGTTACATTAATTAAAAGCTCTTCACTCATAAACGAAAAGGTGTGCTCTGTTCAGATGCATTGGCTATTTGATGACCATTCCGGCTTGCTCTAGCAAAACGGCTGTTTCATAAAGTGGCAATCCCACTACATTACTGTAGCTGCCTTCGAGCCGCTCAACAAACACAGCACCTTTTCCCTGGATGCCATATGCCCCGGCTTTGCCTTCAGGCTCCCCGCTATGCCAGTAACGTGTCGCCTGTGCCTCACTAAATTGACAAAATTGCACGTGAGAAGTTACCTGTGTTTCAAAAGTTTGCAGCCGATTACGCAAACAGACTGCACTCACAACACGGTGTGTTTGCCCGGATAGTGACATCAGCATATCGTGCGCATGGGACGCATCTACCGGTTTACCGTAGATACGCTCCTTTAGCATGATGATCGTATCCGCACCCATTACCCACTGGCCGGGCGCTAACCGTGACAGTGCAGCACTGGCTTTCTCTCGCGCCAGCCGCGACACCAGCGCCAGACCTGCCTCATCGGCTAATGGTGTTTCATCAATGTCAACGGGTATTACATCCGCTTCGATACCAATCTGGCGCAATAGCTGACGCCGTTGCATCGACGCCGATGCCAGTATCAGGTTATGGCTCATTTCTCAGTACACCTCAGGCGCGATGATAGGGATGATTTGTGTTTAAAGAGTGTGCACGATACAGCTGCTCAGTCAGGATAACGCGAACCAGTGGGTGTGGGAAAGTTAAAGCCGACAAACTGAAGCGCTGATCGGCCTTGGCAAGTAACTCTGCTGCCAGCCCATCAGGGCCACCGACAACAAGCGCAACGGGCTTGCCCCACGTCTGCCAATTGAGCATCTGCTGAGCCAGCTCCTGAGTACTCCATGGTTTACCCCGTTCATCCATTGCGATGACATGGGCTTTTTCGGGCACAGCGGCAAGCAGCGCTTCTGCTTCTTTCGATTTATTGACGCTGACTGCGCCAAGGTTGGCCTGGGGTATTTCGCGGAGGGCAAACTGCCAGTGGGAGGGAAAGCGGCGAATGTAATCGTCAGAGGCCTGCTGAACCCAGGCTGGCATTTTTCGGCCAACCGCAAACAGTGTTATCTGCAACCCTACACCGAATACAGGGCGTTAGGCTGCTTTTCATCGGCATCCGGACCCACAGACCAAAGCTTCTCAAGCGCATAAAAATCACGTTTTTCGGCGGTCATTACGTGCACGATGACATCACCCAGATCAACCAGTACCCAGTCACTGTCGGCCGCGCCCTCATAACCCAGCGGTGGATGGCCAGCCTCTTTGACAGTCTGGCGCACAGATTCTGCTAGCGAGCGCACATGGCGCTGCGAACTGCCCGTGGCAACCAGCATGGCATCCGCGATACTAGACTTACCTTCGATGTCTATTTCGACAATATCGATGCCTTTTAGCGCATCGAGTGATTCTGTCGCCATGGCAATTAATTCTTTACTGTTCATACTTGGCGTTGAATTCTCCTGCTGTCAGATTAGCTGTCACTTTTGCGAAAGCTTATTGGTAGAGCCTGTGCTCAATAATATACTGCCTGACAACCTCAGGCATTAAAAAACGTAAGCTTGTGCCGTCTGAACAGCGCTTTCTGATATTAGTGGCGGAAATAGCCAACTGCGTCACGTGCTGGCACTCTATCGCACCAGCTTTAGCTGATGCCATTGCACCGACTTTTTCGCCCTGCCGCGTAATCAACGATTTCGCCCAGGTGCCAAGTTCGGCATCAGGACGATCCATTACAACAATATTGGCAAGTTCGAGAATCTCTTGCCAGCGGTGCCAGCTTTCAAACTGATCGAAGGCGTCCTGCCCCATACAAAAAATGAGTATTGCCTGCGGATTTTCCAAGTGCAGCTCTTGCAAGGTGTCGAAAGTGTAAGAGGGTTTGTCACGTTCGGCTTCGCGAGGGTCAATGATCAAGCCCTCAACAGAATCTGTTGCCAGTGTGAGCATCTCTAGCCTTTGTACGGTAGAGGCATGTGGCTTATCCCGGTGTGCCGGGCGATGGTTTGGCACAAGGTGCAGACGATCCAGCTTATTGTTTTCAAGCAGCTCTATTGCTGGACGCAAATGACCGAAGTGCACCGGATCGAAGGTGCCACCGAGAATGCCTATGCGCTTGCTTGAAGTTGTCAAATTACGGCGATGGTTAGGTTTTGAGAAACGTGGCTTTGGCCAGATGCCGCTATGACAGCACCTCGCTCAAACCACGTTTTCTTCAAGGCAACCTTGTTGGCGCGACGTTTAGCCTTAACTGTTTTTTCATGCACTGACGCTTTGGTTAACAGTGGATTAAGTGCAACCTGGTTGCGTGCAAGGCTAGCTGAGTGTAGTTTGCTTTTTTGCTCACTAGTGAGGCCATCACCTGGTTTTGGCTTACGCCGTTTTTTCTTTTCGTATTTCATATTTTTGCTCCTGCAAAGTTACTTGGTTGACTACTTGGCAAAATCACAAGTTTACTATCTTATCGATTGACTGTTCGTTGGTTGGCTACAGGCTTTTAAACATTTCGCCCGGCATTGCTGATATTGATTTAATGCTTGTCCAATGCAACAGCATCTTTTTTGTATTATCGGCCGAGTTGAGCACTGATACTCAAGTGAAACGCATTATTGTCGTATGGTTCCGTCTCCTGTTACTACGTACTTCTCAGTTGTCAGCCCAATGACACCTACCGGGCCGCGTACATGCATCTTGTTTGTGCTGATACCAATCTCAGCCCCCAAACCATATTGAGCACCATCAGCAAAGCATGTTGCAGCGTTGATCATCACCGAACTTGAATCCACTTGCCGCGCAAACTGCCGTGCACGCCCAATATCGTTTGTCATGATGGCATCGGTGTGGCCAGAGCCAAACTGGGCAATGTGCGCCATGGCATCCTGCATGGTATCTACCACACGGACAGATAATATGGGTGCCAGGTATTCGGTTGCCCAATCCTCATCTGTAGCAGACAACATGTTTGGCACGATGGCTTTGGCCCGCTCACAACCGCGAAGCTCTACTTCATGTTCATTTAGTGCATCACTTAGTTTTGGTAAAAATGCAGCGGCTTCACTTTCGTTAACTAACAGGGTTTCCATCGACCCACATATGCCATAGCGATAGGTTTTTGCATTAACACTTACCGCAAGTGCCTTGGCATGGTCTGCACCACTATCGACATACACATGGCAAATGCCATCGAGGTGTTTGATGACCGGTACTTTTGCATCCTGGCTGATCCTGCTTACAAGCCCCTTACCGCCGCGCGGAATGATCACATCGATGTATTGCTCCAAACCCAGCATGGCACCAACCGCAGCTCTGTCTGTTGTGCCAACCAACTGCACAGCATCCTCACTTAAACCGGCGGCCTTCAATCCTGTTTTAACGCATTCTGCAATAGCGCGGTTTGAGCGAATAGCTTCAGAGCCACCACGCAAGATAACGGCATTGCCCGCCTTTAAGCACAGGGCAGCGGCATCCGCTGTGACATTAGGCCGCGATTCGTAGATGACACCAATAACACCCAACGGCACCCGCATACGCGCGATTTCAAGACCCGATGGCTGTATCTCGGTTGCTGACAGGGCGCCGACCGGGTCACTCTGTGCGGCAATGTCCCGTAAGCCTTTCGACATGGATTGAATACGGGCTGGTGTTAGCTCCAGCCTATCCAAGAGCGCACTGCTGATGCCATTGGCAGAAGCCGCTTGTAAGTCTGCTGCGTTTTCGCTTAAAAGCTGAGCCTCAGCTTTATCAATAGCTGTCGCGATCGCTAGCAGCGCTGCGTTTTTCTCGGCAGATTCGGCCGAGGCCAATAGTACAGAGGCAGCCTTTGCACGCGCACCCATATCTTCAAGCATTTTTACTGGGTCTACGATAGTTTCTGCGTTATTCATATTATTGCTATACCTCGTAATACCATTAACACTGCGGTTCCGGTTAACACCGCTGATCCGAATTTACACGGCTGATTCAAATCAGGCTTAAAGAATGCTCAGGATTAATCAAGTCAGCGTACACTACACAACCACATAATTACGCTTTAAACGAAGGTTTACCGTCACATGCAGCTTGTTGATTCACATTGCCACCTGAATTTCCCGGATTTTGATGGCCGTATCACCGACATTCTACATAATGCCGCGCAGAACGAAATAGGCCACCTGCTGTGTATATCCACCAGCTGGGAAAATCAGCCAGAGGTTATTGCACTAGCTGAGGAACACAAGCAGATATTCGCCTCCGTTGGCAAGCACCCGACAACCGAAGGCGGGCATGAGCCAACGGCCGACGATATCATCAAAGCCTCAGACCATCCGCGGGTTGTCGCAATTGGAGAAACCGGGCTGGATTACTTTCGCTCTAGCGGGGATTTAACCTGGCAGCACGAACGTTTTGCCGCACACATTGAAGCGGCAAAAGCTGTGAACAAACCATTGATCATCCACACGCGCGCAGCTGCCGAAGACACAATGGACGCACTGCGAGACCAAAACGCAAGAGATGCCGGTGGGGTTATGCATTGCTTCGCCGAAAACTGGGCGATTGCCAAAGAAGCCCTCGACATCGGATTCTATATTTCCTTTTCCGGCATTGTGACTTTTAAAAGTGCACATGAAGTGCAACTGGTTGCTCAGAAAACACCATTGGACAGAATACTGGTTGAGACCGACGCACCGTTTCTTGCACCAGTACCGCATCGTGGGAAAACTAACGAACCTGCATTTGTCCGGCATACTGCGGAATTTGTCGCAGAGTTAAAAGGGATTAATTATAACGAGCTGATGGAAGCGACTACTGAGAACTTTTTTAGGTTGTTTAGTTGTGCTAAGGCCTAAGTACCTAATTTCTTATCACACGCAAAGCGGAAGCTCACCCCTTGGGTTTTCATCACCCAGTCGATCACGCTGCCACCTTCACCACACGCACCCATGCAGTGCCACAGATTGGATGTTGGGGTTCTGTAATCGAACACTACCGGCTCAAGATGACTAAAGATGACAACGCTTTTTTTCAGGCGCTGGGACAAACCATTGCCACACTGCGCAAGGCGCAGAACATGACACAGGGCCAGCTCGCTGAGTATCTGGGGATTTCGCAACAGCACATGGCGTCCTTCGAGAAAGGCATTCGCAAAGTGCCTGCCTCCATGCTACCGACACTGGCTAAGCGATTTAGCATCAGTGTGGATGAACTAGTGGGCCTTAAAGACAAGGCTAAGCGTGGACCCATGCCCAAGCTGCAGCGCCAGATCGAACAGGTTGCACAGTTACCGCGAACCAAACAGAAGTTTGTCAGCGAGATGCTCGATACTGTTATTCAGCAAGCCGCCCATTAACCGGAAGCACCAACATGCAAAATGCCAAACAGGAAGCCCTTGACGCTATCCAACGACTACCGGATTCAGCTGATACTGAAGAGATGATGTATCGGCTTTATGTTCTGGAGAACATACGCCGTGGCCAGCAAGATGCCGATAACGGCAACACCGAACCGGCAGAAGATGTGCTCAAGGATATTCAAACATGGTGAAGTGGACGGCTCACGCCAAAGCCCAACTACGCCATATTCATGATGACATCGCTGAGGACTCAGCCTTCTACGCCTAACGGGTTACTACCAAACTCGTGCAACGAACCGTTGATCTGGACAACTTACCACGCAAGGGCAAGATCGTTGCTGAACTTGGAGAGGAGGCGGTTCGAGAGGTTTCGCTCTATTCCTACCGCATTCTCTATGAGATTAAATCAGACGACCTTGTCGTTGTGCTCGCCGTTATTCATAAACGGC
>CALHRQ010000210.1 GCA_938038175.1 uncultured Granulosicoccaceae bacterium
CAAGGAGGAATTCTATTATGCAATGCGCCGGTAACCGCGTTGAGCCCGGTATCAGATTGCTGGCATATCCGTGCAGGTGAGCACGAAATAAAAGCATCAGTTATTGTTAATGCCGCTGGTGCCTGGGCAGATCAGGTAGCAGAACTTGCTGGTGCAAAATCCGTTGGCCTGCAAGCAAAACGACGCACAGCGATCCATGTTAAAACACCACAGGATCTCCTGACGAAGCATTTGCCGGTTGTAGATTTTTTGCATGTTGATGGCTACATCAAACCTGAAGGCGAGCGCTTGTTGTTGTCCCCCGGCGATACCACTCCCATGCAGCCGCACGATGTTCAGCCTGATGATCTGGAGGTTGCCCAGTTGGTTGACTGGATAGAATCTGAAACGCAGTTGAGTATTTCACGAGTGGAGCATCAATGGGCCGGACTTCGCACTTTTGTTCCAGATGAGGCGCCGGTGGTGGGTTTTGATAAAAAGCTGGCTGGTTTTTTCTGGCTGGCAGGTCAGGGTGGTTTTGGGATCATGATGTCGGCACCACTGGCACAGGCTGCAGAGTCGCTGATTAACAAACAATGCCTGCCCGAAACGTTGCTGGAGGCTGGGATAAGCGAGGCCGATCTTTCTCCGCGAAGGCTACAGTAAAGGCTGTAGTAAAGATTGCAATATAAAGAATACCGTCAAAACTGTCGAAGGGGTTGCCAGTATGATTGCAGTTGCGATCGCTTTGGAGCCTGCACAGAATCTCGAGCTAGCGTTGTCAAACGCACTGGAAAACAGGCTATCCAACCTACTGGCTTTAAAACCAGCCAATCTGAATCAAAAAAGTCCCTAAACAGACAGTACTCCAAGGGGCTAGTCTGCTAACCTTTCAGGCATCCGGGAAACCGCTTTGTTTGGAAGATATTGCAATGATTGAGAACCTGATTAATAACACGCGGGTGGCCAGTAAAAGTGGCCGCACGCAGCCGGTATATAACCCAGCCACAGGTGAGGAGATTGATCAGCTTGGTCTCTCCAGCCCCGAAGAGGTGACTGCCGCGATCGAAGCTGCAGCGGCAGCATTCCCGGCTTGGGCTGCGACACCACCACTCAAACGTGCCGGGATCATGTTTCGTTTTAATGAGTTGCTCGGCCAGCGTGCAGAAGATGTCGCCCGAGCTATCTCACGCGAACATGGTAAAACCCATGACGATGCGCTGGGTGAAGTGCAGCGTGGTAAAGAGGTCGTAGAATTTTGTTGTGGTATTCCGCAATTGTTAAAAGGCGAGTTCTCCCGTAATGTGGGCCCACAGATCGATTCCTATTCTGATCGCCAGGCGCTGGGTGTCTGTGCCGGTATTACTCCATTTAACTTCCCTGCTATGGTGCCTCTATGGATGTACCCCGTGGCAATTGCCTGCGGAAATACGTTTGTACTGAAGCCATCTGAGCGTGACCCTTCAGCGGTTAACCTTGTTGCTGAGCTGTTACAGGAAGCTGGTTTGCCAGAAGGTGTTTTAAATGTTGTACACGGTGACAAGAGTGCAGTCGATACCATTCTTGATAGCCCGCTGGTACAAGCGGTGAGCTTTGTTGGCTCAACACCTATTGCAGAATATGTTTATCAGCGAGGTACTCAGGCTGGAAAGCGAATACAGGCATTAGGTGGTGCCAAAAACCATATGGTGGTTATGCCCGATGCAGATCTTGATCAGGCCGTTGATGCTTTGATGGGTGCAGGTTTTGGTTCTGCTGGTGAGCGTTGTATGGCTATTTCAGTTGCAGTGCCTGTTGGTGAAGAAACTGCAGACCGTCTTGTTGAAAAACTTCGACCCAAAGTAGAAAACTTAAAAGTCGGACCTGCTGATGATTCGGCTGCCGAGATGGGCCCTGTGATAACAGCCGATGCCAAAGCCCGAATCAGTTCTTTGATTGATTCTGGTGTCGATGCCGGTGCAAAGCTTGTGGTTGATGGCAGGCAACTTAGTTTGCAGGGCTATGAGAACGGTTACTTTTTAGGCGGTAGCTTGTTTGATAACGTGACCACCGATATGGAAATTTATAAGCAGGAAATTTTTGGTCCGGTACTTTCTGTTGTACGCGCTAAACAGTATTCGGATGCCGTGGATATGATTAACGCGCACGAGTACGGCAATGGCACAGCCATATTTACACGTGATGGTGATGCAGCACGCCACTTCACCGACAGTATTCAGGTTGGCATGGTGGGTGTAAACGTACCAATCCCTGTGCCCGTTGCATACCATAGCTTTGGTGGCTGGAAGCGATCATTATTTGGTGATCATTCTATCTATGGGCCAGAGGGTGTACATTTTTATACACGCCTTAAAACCATTACCAGCCGTTGGCCTACCGGCATTAAAGAAGGCTCTGTGTTTTCATTTCCGACTACTTAGGGTTTTACCAAACAGCTTACAATTCCTGTAACCCATGTTTTATTAAAAGGCCAGCAAGTTGCCCGGAAAGATCTTTATCCGGGCAACGCTTTTTGCTTTTATCCGTTTAACCTCAATCTATTTATCTATTCAATTTGTTAGGCGCTACCCACGTTTACTTTTTTCCTTGTCGATATTTTCAACCAACTTCCTTACATCTGGAATATCAAAGTAGCTACGCTGACTTTCTCGTTTGGCGGTAGCCGGATGTACGCCAATATCACGTAATTGATGTTCGCTCAGCCTGCTCAATGCCTGACGCTCTTTCCAAACCTCTTTTGATACATGCAAGTGCTTCACTATATTGATGAAGCGAGATAATAAGTTAGCGCTCTTTCCCTTATTAAGCGTTGTATCAGATATTTCTGAAAAGGCTAATTCGGATGTTTTTACCTTTGCGTTGAAAATTCTCATTGCTTCTCTGCCTTAAGTGGTGTTACACATAAAGTCAGTACAGTGTTGTATATAAAAGCGGTTTTGATAAACGATTAATTTTGATTTGACGCATCAAAATTTGTGATAGGAAGATATCATCATGTACAGAAACCTGGATTTGGTCTCATTGCGCACATTGGTTGCCATCGCTGAAACCGGCGGTATGACAAGTGCTGCCAATGTTATGCACTTAACGCAATCCGCAGTGAGCATGCAGATCAAACGGCTTGAAGAGCAGCTGTCATCAAAGTTGTTAGTACGTGAAGGGCGTAAGGTTTCACCGACAAAAGAAGGCGTGCAATTGATTACTTATGCACGTCGCATGATCGAGCTGAATGATGAAGCCATGAAACTGATGGTGCAGCCAGCGCACGATGTGACGATAAAATTAGGTGTGCCGTTTGATCTGGTATATCCGTCTATCCCGAAAATATTGCACCAGGTAAATCAGGATTACCCAAGCTACAGACTCGACCTCACCTCAGGCCTGACTTATGATTTACAGCAGGGTATGCGCGATGGCAAGCACGACATTATCCTGACCACCGAGAAAACCCCGGCAGCTGGTGGAAAGTTAATAGCCAGGCAACCTTTGGTATGGTCGACCGCAATTGGTGGTGTATGTTGGAGAAGGACACCAATACCACTAGCATTTTCACCCCGCTGTAAGTTCTTAGAGCCAGCAATAGCCGCCTTGGATAAAGCAGGTTTGCCATGGACACACGCTGTGCATACCTACAACGAAGACAATGCCTATGTTGTCGCTATTGCCGATTTAGGTGTTCGGGCAGAAATGGCGAGTACCGAGCTAACGGGTGCTGCACCAATTGATCACAGAGGTGAACTACCACCGCTACCAGAATATTCCATAGTGATGTATTGCTCCGAGAGCATAGATAAAACCATAGGAGAGAATATTTCAGCTGTTATTGAAGAGGTGTTTTCAACAATTGCCACTTAAGACGTTTTGAATGAAGTATATGATATGTTGATTTTTATCATTATTGAAGACGTTGACTACTATGAATTTAATGAGCTTATACCTCTCTTTGGCGAAGGTGTTTGACCCATCGAGCGAAATAGAGCTTGCTGCACGTGAGTCGTTGATTGAACATGCAGCTTCTGCTTCCTATAGTGGCCCTACTGTCAACTTACCTTCCACTATTACTGAAGTTCTGCAAGACGATTCTGCACTGAGTATAAGCAACACGATTTTGAGAACACCTTTACCCTGGGCACCACCTGAAACATCCCAAGATCCACTTTACATCGAACACAGCAAGCCCAAAGTGCATGTTGAGCTTATCGGGCCTGATGGTTTTACAAAATCGGATGATCTTCGTATTGGCCTTTATGGCATGTTGCCAGGAGCTGAATATGGCATAAGAAAACATCCAGCAGAGGAGGTGTTTGTGATGCTGGCAGGTGAGGTTTTATGGCGGCGAGGTGAAGGTGAGTATGCAGTTTATTATCCGGGTGAGCGGTCCTATCATCCTTCTATGTTGAAGCATGGGAATAAGACGGCATTGAAAGCGTTTATGTCTGTTTATGTTTGGCGTGGAGATATTTCGCAGGATGGGTATCAATATGCGGGTGCTGAATAGGTCTGACATACTCAAAAGCAATTCCGGCTGACAGGGTAAACTGGTTTGTAAAGTTTTTTTGAGATTTGTTGATTAAGAATGAGCTTCTATTATTACTTTTGGTGTCGGTTTGTGCCTGTGAATTATAAATGCTGATTTGCGATATTGTTCATGGATAGTTTTGATTTTATGCCTTGGATGACGCGTTGTAACGCGTCACTTTTATGTCTAAGACCTGTTAGTTAGTCCCTTGAGTTACTCGCGTGTTTTAATATTTAAGGTAAGTTTGTGCATTCAGATTTTGTATCAAAGGAGGTTACGGCGTGTTGGAATTAAGGCCCAATTGCGAGTGCTGCGATAAAGATTTACCTCCGGATGCGGATGACGCTATGATCTGCACTTACGAATGCACTTTTTGTAGACAATGCGTGAATGAAGTACTGCGTAATGTTTGTCCTAATTGTGGCGGCGGGTTTGTATCGCGACCAATTAGGCCCAAGGTAGTGCGTAGGGAAGGTGTGAGCCTCATACATCACCCAGCCAGCACTAAACGAGTCCATACAGTGTATTCTCGGCAAGAGCTTTCCGGGTTTTCTAGACAACATGAACACGTATTGCCCAAGGATAGGTAGTCATTTTGTTGAATAAGATTCGGTGAGCTAAAGTGATTAAACTGAGCAATAATTTAGTGATTGATTCGTTGCTCTGTAAAGAGCAGTAGAGCATTGATCAGGCGTACCTTACAAGCCATGCAATCGCAACATAGCCTTTTTTGTTATCGGTGTATTTGTAAAAATGAAATTTAACCAACTTGTTCCTGAGCTGCCTGTTTCAGATGTTGAAAAAGCGCAAGAGTACTATCGAGATCATCTTGGTTGTTCAATAGAATGGCTCTATCCTTCTAAAGAGATTGGTGCAGTATCGCAAGGTGATACACCCATCTTCTTTCGCAAGCGATTGCCCCCTTTCGAACCAGTGGTACATTGGATTTACTGCGATGATCTAGATGAAACTTACGCAGAAATAAAGAAGTTTGGCGCGAACATCGTCGAAGATATTGAGGACAAGGAATGGGGGCTTCGTCAATTTAGCGTTCATGATCTTGATGGAAATATTTTTTACTTTCATCATGGTTAGGTAGCACAAAGCCTGGATGCATATTGATATGTTATGAGGCAAAAACCAGGTATTGTCATCCTGACTCTGTTTGAATCAAGTTTTTAACTAACAGGTCGATAAAATTCATGTGTCTTCAGACCCAATAAGTAGCCTGGATATGCATTGCCATAGGGCTGTATCGACTTAAGTTTCCTTTGCGTTCAAAGATGTAACTTTCATGAGAGACCAAAACCAGAAAAGTTGGTTAGGCGCTGTATTTGGGATGATTTTTTTCGTCTCCGGTTTGGCCGCTGGGTACCTTATCGCAGGTAAAATGACTATCACATATTTATCAAGCGCTAACTGGCAAGAGGTCAGTGCCGAGATCCATGCCCTGGAATTAGTACGCAATAGAAGAAGTAACTCAACCACATATAAGGTAGAAAGCAATTATTCATACCGTTATAAGGGCAGCACGTATACGAACAACCGCACCAGTCTTAGTTCAGGCAGTGATAATATCAGTGACTACTGGCAGCAGCTTTATAAAACCTTGGAAAGAGCTCGAATAACTAACGAAGTTACCGCTCTGGTCAACCCCGATAATCCAGCTGAAGCCGTGCTTGATCGTACATTCCGCTGGACGTCGCTCATATTCGGCATGATCTTTCTTATGCTGTTCTGTGGTATCGGTGGTTTTATTACATGGGCATCATTGCGTGATGTTCCTGATCGGGAAGAACGTCTAAGGCTTGAGAAGAAAAACGGCATCGCGAGCAATCAAAAAACGGCCAGCTTGGCCATGGCTGGCTTTGGTTTTTTACTTTTTATTGTGGGCACTGGCATGGCGGCTATTGTATTGCCTAAAGCACTGCGTGATGGTGAATATGCTGCCTTACTCATTCTCGTTTTCGTGGCACTCGGATTGTTGATTATTGGCTACGCTTTCAAGCAGGGTCTTGCTTATAAAAGATATGGACCTACACCATTGTTTCTCGATCCCAAAGTGCCAGGTATTGGTGGGCAGCTGGGTGGGCGCTTCGAGCTGAATGCCTCAGCGTTAACATCGAAAGCCGCATTTTCTAACACAAGTAACTTAAAAGCACAGTTGTCTTGTCAGCGAATCATAAAGTCCAGAGAGCGTTCGAGTCAAACTGTTCTGTGGCATGAAGAAGTTGCTGTATACAGCAAACAGAGCGCTCGCGGGCAAAAGTGCTCGTTTGTTTTTAATATACCTGATAGCTGTCAGCCGAGTGTCCAACTGGATAACGGTACCTCAATTAGATGGGATGTCGCCGTTGTGGGTGACTTGGGTCAGACAATAGAGAAATTTGAGCGAACCTGGATAGTAGAGGTAGAAGACAGTGCAGCAGAGAAAAGTCGTATAACGATCCCGCAAAGTTTTCAGCAAGAGTCTGCGGCGATTTTGTCAGATCAAGCGAAATCATCGTTGCTTGAGCAGATATCAGTGACCGAAGACAATGAATATCTCACAGTACACAGTAGCGCGGGCAGGCAGCTTGGTTCTAAGATTGTGGGCATGGTTGTCGGCTTTGCTTTTGTCGCAGCAGGCATCGCTACTATTGTCGATAACTGGTGGCCAGGCTATCTCATTTTCTTGCTGGGTGCTTTTATTGTGCTCTCTTGTATTCATAGTCTTGGTAAATCAATTGAAACCAAGATCAGGAAAAAGCACAAAGTGCTGTACATCCGCAAGAGTTGGATGGGTGTGGTTTACGCTCGTGAGCAAGCCGATATCACTAAGCCAAAACAGTTCAAGATTAAAAAAACGTCCACAACAAAATTTGGCAACAAGATTACCGAACACTACGCGTTAAATTTCGAGGTTGATTCTAAAAAGAGTAGAATCGCGGAAGGTATTGAAGGAAAAAAAGCTGCGCAGGTTCTAAAAGCAACTATCGTTAAGCGCATATTTGATGAGAATGAAAAACATGCCCATGAAAAAAAGGGCAATGAGATAGATGATCATTCATCTAAAAGTAAAATAGCTGACAATGGCTATGCTGATGATCAGCAGAATTCCAATGTGGTTTGAAGGATTTTAAGACGCAACGATTTTGGTACACTTGCCATTTAATTTGGCAAAACTATTGTCGAAACTGGAGCGGAACAATCTTGTCCCGCTCCTGAAACAACACAATAACCTAGATATCCAACACACGATTTCGCTGGCGAGAAAAGCCGTTTTCTGCAATTTTCAAGTAAGCACCCATCTCCCGCAGGCTACTCTGAAAGCTATCATCGATCTTCGTGGCAAGCTCACTGTGATCACGAGTCTCTTCGAATACTTCAGCCGCCGCTTCACCAAATGCATCGTATACTTCATCGTTAAACTCACGCACTTCGACACCGTTTTCTTCCATCATTCGAGTCAGGAATTCGCCGTTGTTGGCAACCGCTTGTTCGTACTGTGCGGCATTCTCTTCCATACAAGCAGCTTCAATGACTATTTTTTCCCACTTGCTTAGGCCCTCGAACCATTCCTTGTTCATACCAAATGCTAAACCACCACCTGGCTCATGCATGCCGGGTGTGTAGTAGTATTTTGCGGCTTCATAAAACTTCATGAAATAGTCATTGTAGGGGCCAACCCATTCAGTGGCATCAATTGCACCGGACACAAGGTTTTCGTAGATCTGGCCGCCAGGCAGTGATACTGGTGAGGCACCAAGTTTGGCCATAACATCACCACCAAGCCCTGGGATACGCATTTTTAATCCTTTTAAATCATCTGCTGATTCAATGTCTTTATTAAACCACCCGCCCATCTGCGTACCTGTCCCACCGCAAGTGAAGGCTTTTAAACCATACTCACCTGAGAGCTCATCCCACAATTCCTGGCCACCCTTAGATTTAATCCACGCATTCCATTCAAGCGATGTCATGCCGAAAGGTACCGATGTGAAATAGGCAAAGCCTGGATGCTTGCCTTTCCAATAATAGTCCGCTGCGATATAGGCTTGACTATTACCAGATGCTACCTCATCAAAAGAATCGAAAGCACCAACACGCTCGCCAGCTGCAAAGTACTCCACATCAAAATGGCCATCAGATAAATCAGCTATTCTCTGTGCCAGGCGTTGCGCGCTTAAACCCAATCCTGGAAAGTCGCGAGGCCAGGTAGAAACGATGGTTAGTTTCTTTTTGCTTTGTGCGATCGCTGGGGCAGAAATAATACCGGTACCGGTTGCGGTGGCAATACCGAGACCCTTTGTGAACTTACTTAAAAATTTTCTTCTTATCATTTTGACAACTCCTCAAATGTACTTTTGTTGATGTTGGAACGAGTGTTCATATTGCGACGAGCGACATCTTTTGATTAAGAAATATCGTCAAAAATACCGGCTCGAATAATTCTATAGTGGATCGAACACATAAATTTAAACTGAATAACTCCCTGTCACTTAATATATAGTTTTGAACAAAAAAATAAGCGAGAGGCAAAAACTTAACCCGACAGCATTGAACAGCTTTAGGCAACGCTATTGTGAGCTTACAGCAAGGAGCTGTGTATCCGAAAGAGCAACCCCTGCTTTTTATGATAGCTAATTCTAGGATCCGCGTATAAAGCAATGAAATATCAAAGAATTTTGCTTGTACGCTACCCGTAAGAAACTGGGTGATTGCTGTCCCTTAAGTCAGCATAATCGCCCGCGAATTTAACTTAGCGCGAAATCCATAGCCGCCGCGGCGTGTAAGTGTGTAGTGTCAAAAACCACAAGCGGCACATCATCAGCGCTTAACAATAGACCAACCTCAGTACAGCCAAAGATCACGCTGTCGGCATCACTGGCATTAATAATGTCCAGATACTGGGTTCTTGATGAGTCCTTGATGACACCCTGGCAAAGCTCATCGTAGATTATATTGTGTACTAGTGTTCTGCCAGCATCGTCCGGGATTTGTACATCAATGCCGTGTTGGGTGTGCAGGTAGCCTTTATAAAAATCCTGCTCCATGGTGTAACGAGTGGCGAGTAGCAGGGGGTTGTTACAACCGCTGAATTTTATCGAAGCGGCCGTTGCATCAGCAATATGAATAAGTGGAATATTGATAGCCGTCTGAACCTCGTTGGCCAAAATATGCATGGTGTTAGTCGCAATAACCATGCATTCAGCACCCGCAGCTTCCAGTCGACATGCAGCAGTGGCGAGTTGTCTGCCTGCTTTATCCCATTCGCCCTGGGCTTGTAGAGCCTCAATTTCTGCAAAATCACACGACCACATCAGTAGCTTTGCAGAGTGCAGGCCGCCAAGCCTTTCGCGTGCGATCCTGTTGAGTGTCTGGTAATACACCACGGTGCTCTCCCAGCTCATACCGCCAAGCAGGCCAATTGTTTTCATCTCTTCTCGCTAATTACAGTTCTTCAGGAGTGAATCCCGATACAGGTGATCAAAAAATAAGCAGGCACAAAAAAGGGCCGCTTAACGACCCTTTCTTAAACTGAAGCTGGATAGCAGATTAAAACTCCCAGAGAAACAGAGGCGGAGTAGTCGTTCGAATTAATCTACTTTGGTAACATTCCCAGCGTTATTTTGCTTGTTTGTTACTTTGTCATGGTAGATCTTCTTGACTTGATCCCAGTTGCGACCCAATAGCCAACCTACAACCAATGTGAATAACATCCCGAACATGTTTTCTCTCCTGATGAATGCGATCCGTGTATGCACTCACGGATCAAGACGTGATTTGTATAAGCCAATAAAAGGCTTCACATGTTACTTCTCAAGAGTAACAGCCGTATCGAGCACTGTGCAAGCGTCTCACTATAAACGCCTGCAAATTAGAGTTAACTTCCGTTACATATTGGGATAGTTTGGCCCACCGCCGCCCTCAGGGGTTACCCATGTGATGTTCT
>CALHRQ010000211.1 GCA_938038175.1 uncultured Granulosicoccaceae bacterium
AAAACCACTTCAACACTTTCATCTATACCAGCCTGTTAAATTTGCTAAACCCAAAACACACTATTACGCGCCCATCTCTGTTGAGTGTAGAACAACCAGAGGCTCGGTGTGCAATAAAGCGAATTACTATAACGTTTCGTAAAGAGTGCGTTGTGAATTTTTACAACATGCTCTGTGATGATTCTTTGGCCAAAAAGGTTTTAAGCCTCAGGTTTACCGGGCATGTGCCAGCACGGTGATTCCTCAACCTTGCTCCTCGGCTACATAATGCCCGGACTTCCCACCACTTTTTTCCAGCAGGCGAACATTGTCGATCACCATGCCACGATCAACCGCCTTGCACATGTCGTAAATTGTCGCCAGCACGACCTGCAGGCCAATCAGGGCTTCCATTTCCACGCCAGTTTGCGAGCGGGTTTCTGCTCTGACCTGACAACTCACAGAATGGTCCTCATCGTGTGTTGCAAAATCAACAGAAACCTTGGTTAAGCCGATTGGGTGACACAGCGGAATAAGCTCACTGGTTTTTTTGGCTGCCATAATGCCAGCCACACGGGATATGCCCAGCACATCACCTTTTTTATGTGTACCTGCACACACCATGGCATAGGTTTCGGGCAACATACGAATCAAACCCCCAGCGATCGCCACACGATGGGTGACGGCTTTATCTCCCACATCAACCATATGGGCGTCCCCGGATTCATTAAAGTGAGTTAATTGGCTCATGGTGTCCTCTTGCTTACGCACTTTTTGGGTATTATGGTCTCACGAACACTGGGTACCCGTATGCCGATTAAAGTCAAATTCTTTGCCAGCCTCAGAGAGCAGATGTCCAATCCGGCAACTGAGGTTGATAGTAACGCAGTTAAGACCGTTGCAGATGTGTGGGAGAAGGCGACACCAAAGCCTATGCCGCCTCACGTGCTGTGCTCGGTTAATCTTGAGCATGCCGAGCCCTCACAAGCCGTCAATGATGGTGATGAAGTTGCATTTTTCCCGCCCATTACCGGAGGCTAGTGCCACGTGCCGATTGCCATAGAGCCACAATCGTTTAATCCAAGTGAGGCACAAGCGCAGTTTGAAGCCAGCCTTGTCAAAGGCAGCTACGGCGCTAGCGCGAACTTTATTGGTACCATGCGCGACTTCAACGAAGGTGATGATGTGGTCGCGATGGAGCTTGAACACTACCCGGGTATGACCGAAAAAGAGCTGCACGCCATTATCAATGATGCCAAATCTCGCTGGGATATTATCGATGCGCTGATTGTTCACCGCGTAGGCAAGATCGACACCGGCGAGCCCATCGTGCTCACTGTAGTGTGCTCGGCTCACCGCGCAGCCGCCTTCGATGCCTGTCGCTTTTTAATGGAAGCCTTAAAAAGCCGCGCACCTTTTTGGAAGAAAGAAACCCTCAGCGATGGCAGCCAACGCTGGGTTGAAAAGAACACACCGGGCTAGAGCGTCAGCGCATTCCAAACGCCATCACAAAAAACTGCGAGCATGCTCAATTGTGAGCGCACACTAGTGAGCGCTCACTGTAATTCTTTGTGTGCAAATTATGCGTACAACACATCATGCCTGCGCTGTTCAGCTGTTCAATTCACTGAATCTCTACATAACTGCGCCGCTGGCCACGCTGGATCAATAGCAATAATGGCCCTTTTGCACCCAGCGCTTGTTGTTCCAGCCCATCAATTGTACTGACATACTGTCGATTGACCGACAGTACGATATCCCCTGCCTGCAAGCCGTTTCGGTCGATCACACTGCCGGGTTCTACAGACTCGATAACAAGATACTGTCGACCGCTGCGCGTGGTTTCTTCAGCCAGCACAACACCATCAAAGAGCGCAATTGCACGATCAAGCTCTTCTATTTTCGCCGCAATGTTAATCGTTTTACCTTCGCGTATAACGGTCAATTCTAGCTGTTGGCCGAGCATTACAAGCCCGATTGTATTTTTAATGGAACGCACATCTTTTGCCGGCTTGCCATCTACAGCGGTGATCACATCCCCAACTTGCACACCGGCTTTTTCTGCTGGCGAGCCTTTTCGGATGCGGCTAACGACCACGCCATAGCGAGAGTTAACTGCAAAGGCGCGAGCAAGATCCGGTGTCAGATCCTGTGCACTGATGCCAAGCTCACCACGCCTGACTTCACCAAACCTTAACAGCTGATCGGCAATCTCTCTTGCCATGTTGGACGGTATCGCAAAGCCAATACCAACATTGCCACCGGATGGTCCTACTATCGCCGTGTTAATACCAATCAATTTCCCGTTGAGGTCGATTAAGGCACCACCACTGTTGCCAGGGTTAATGGATGCATCTGTTTGTATAAAATCTTCAAAATCTTCTATGCCAAGCCCACTGCGACTCAACGCACTGACAATGCCGGAGGTGACTGTTTGGCCAAGCCCGAAAGGATTACCAATAGCAATACAAAAATCCCCCACACGCAAGGCATCTGAATCTGCCAGCTCAACCTCAACAAGGCCATCAAGCTCAATCTTGAGCAAAGCCACATCAGCACGAGGGTCGACACCCAGCACCTCGGCCACCGCCTCACGGCCATCACTTAAATTGATGATGATTTTGCTGGCGTTTTCAATAACATGGTAATTGGTCAGCACATGCCCCTTTTGCGCATCCACAATAACTCCGGAGCCCAGACTTTGCGGACGAGGGCTTTCTTCCTGCTGTGGCAAATTAAACAGAAAGTTGAACAGCGGATCATCAATAATACGGGTACGAGAGAGCGTAGATATGTTGACCACCGCAGGGGTGACCTTTTCAAGTATTGGCGCAAGCGTCGGCAAAGGCTGACCATTAACGGCGGCGGGCAATACGCCACCGATTGCTGTTGATATAAACAGGCAACACAGTAAGGTTGCCAATAAACGCGCTTTAATTAATTGACGGTGTGCTTTTCCAGGTTGCATCTGTTCCTCCTCTGATTACTTTCCACTTTGAAATAATATGTCTTCACATTAACAAACACTGCTTATAGCCTTTACAGCTTTTACATCCTTTACATCCTTTACATCCTTTACATCCCTTACAACCCTTACACTCCTCACATCCCTCAACCCCCTCACATCCCTTACATTTCCTACATCCTTTACATCCAAGTCGTTACGTTTTCCCGTAACAGTGACCAAAGTATGCACTGGCTAAATCGGATGTGATTGATTCTTACTGTTCACTCATAAAGTTCGATTCCATCACATCTAAAAGTAGAACTGAATCAAAGTCTTTGTAGGTTCTTTCAAAACCGTTTGCCACGTCTCTTTGTAGCGCCTGACCCAAAGTACAGATTAGTGACTGTTAGGCCGACATATGCCTTGAATATTTTAAACCGGTCTGCACTTTCTTCAAGGGATTAGCGGACATCTTAGAGATTAGTTATCGCACCAACAGGCGGTCGGTGCGCTATGGAACAAACAAGCAAGTCATGGCACAAGGTCAGCAAATAGCATTTGAAGTAACGGGCACAATTTTCGAGGACATTGGAAACGCTCGAATTGCACAAAAAAGTGATGTCTTACTCAATGATGATGAACAATTTGTATCATTACCGGGTAATGACTATGGCCTTGTTTGCGCAAACAATACGCCTTCAGACACAATCGAAAGCGTGCTTCAGCTGCTCGAACTACTAAAACAAAACGGTGAGAAAGCTGACAAAACCAGCAACGCGGAAGTCTCAAGCGAGCAACTTGAAGCTATGGCAATGCAAGACCCGCTCACAGAGCTACCAAACCGTCGCAAACTGTTCGAATTTTTAAATCAACTGCTGGTAGAAGAAAATCAGGATAAGAATTCTGCAATCCTGCAAGTCGACCTGGACAAGTTCAAGATCATCAATGATACGCTGGGCCATGCTGCCGGTGATGAAGTACTGAGCGTTGTTGCTAACCGGCTGCGTTCAAATGTGCGTCCAGGTGATCTGGTAGCACGTATTGGTGGGGATGAGTTCGTTGTGGCATGCCCGCATGTTTCTGATGAACTTATGGCAGAGGAACTGGCAACAAGGCTAATCGACTCACTGAATAAGCCGATCCAGCTACAAGGACATATGTATCATATTGGTGCCAGCATTGGTATAGCGTTAAAACCGCCTGGCACCGCAAGCGATACAGATACCTTGCTGCAAAACGCTGATCTTGCTCTATACACATCCAAGGAAAAAGGCCGCAATCAATATCATCTGTACAACTCGCAGATGCGCGACAAGTTTGAATCTATTCAGTCGCTCAGAGTAGAGCTTGCCAACGCTTGTGGGGACGGTAGGATCGTCGCGCACTTTCAGCCCATGTTCTGCCTACACTCAAACATGGTTTCAGGTATTCAGGCCATGGCTCGATGGCAACACAACGCTTTGGGCCTTCTTACCTACCGTGAGTTTGAACCGCATGCCAGTGAGTCTGTTTTGCGTAACATTGACAGAGAAATGCTTAGTCAATGTCTGAATGGTTTGCAGGACTTGAGCCGTAGCAACCAAAACATCTCCAAGTTTAGCATTAGCGCATCGTGTAATCGCCTGCGTGATCCAGAGTTTGTGCAATGCCTGCGTAATGAAACCAGCAGCAGCGGTTTTAAACCAGAACAGGTTAGCCTTGAGATCATTGAGCAAGGTGTCATCGAACCTCACAGCATCTTGCATCAATCAATTATAGAGTTACACGATGCAGGCTTTGGTATTTGTCTAAGTAATTTTGGCGGAGCTAATAGTAACTTGCAAAACCTGAACGTGGTAGAACCGCACTGCGTTAAACTCGATAGCGCTCTTTCTCGTAACCTTAAGCATGATAGAAGAAAACAACGCTTGCTGGCGTCTCTTATTTCTCTGGCAGAAAATTTGAATATTGCTGTCGTTGCGACCAGCGTCGAAACCGAGGCTGACCGTGCAATTCTAATGGGCACTGGCTGCATGTTTATTCAGGGCAACATCATGCAACCTCCTTCGAGCATTGAAGAGCTGACTGATTGGTTAACCGGCAATAAGCCTGAATCGGCTTACGCAGCATAAATTTATGCACCAACGCTTGAATCAAGCACAGCCAGCTTAGGTTGCTGAGTTATCTATTTCGTTTAATTTGGGCCAGAGCAAGTACCGCTCTCAAGTACAGTTCTCAAGCGCTGTTCTCAAGTACAGCTCTAAAAGGTTAGTTTAATAAAGATAGGCAGAATTAAGCTGGCTTATGTATCTCACGATGCAGTTTTTACACAATTACCTTCAGTAAAAGCATACTGCGCATCGATATAATTTTGCAGTTGCTCCGCAACACCCTCTTCTAAATGCAAACCCTTTTTTGTGCGTCGCCAAAGTATGTCATTTGCAGTGCGCGCCCACTCGTTCTCTATAAGATAATCAACTTCTGCCTGATAAAGCGGACCACCAAAGTGTTGGCCAAGCTCGGCCATACTGTTGGCATTATTCAATACGGATGTAATGCTGGTACCGTAGTTTCTGGCATAGTCGGCCAATACATTTTTATCCAGCCAGTTATACCGGTCCGATAGCTGTGCAACAAAGGCATCAAAATCAGCATTAGGGATATCCCCACCGGGCAGCGGCTTATCTTTTGTCCAGTGTGTTGCAGAATGTGCAAGCGGTTTTTGCAACATATCCACGGCTTGCTCTGCCAGTTTGCGGTAGGTTGTTATTTTACCCCCGTAAACTGACAACACCGGCGAACCTTTACGTACATCAAGATCAAGCTTGTAGTCACGCGTTACCTTAGATGCATTTTCTGAAGCATCATCATATAGTGGCCTGACACCCGAGTAATGCCACACAACAGTATCCGAATCAATCGACTGTTTAAAGTACTCGCTGGCGCTATTACAAATATAAGCAATTTCATCACTTTCAATTTGTTGCTTGCCTGGTTCATCGCCCATTTCGACATCGGTTGTACCCAGCAAAGTAAAATGCTGCTCATAAGGCACTGCGAAAATGACACGGTTGTCAGCGTTTTGAAATATATACGTGTATTCGTGTTCAAATAGTTTTGGCACAACAATATGGCTACCCTTGACCAAACGCACGCCGTGCTTGGAATCATGCTCTTCATCAAGGTCCAGTGTTTTTTCAACCCAAGGGCCCGATGCATTGACCACCGCTTTTGCGGTAACGCTGGATTTACTGTTACTTAATTTATCAAATAGATTAACCGTCCATTTATTTTCACCACGAATAAGGTCGGTACATTCTGTTCGGGTACGCACATCACAACCGCGTGCCGCGGCATCCATGACATTGAGAGTTACCAGCCGCGCATCCTGAACCCAGCAATCCGAGTATTCAAAACCCCTGCTGTACACATCCTGCAAAGCTTCACCGCTTTTATGTGTTTTTAGATTGACCGAGTGAGATTTCGGTAGCATTTTTCGGCCACCAATATGATCGTATATAAATAGTCCTAACCTGATTAACCAATTCGGGCGCAAGGCTTTGTGATGCGGCAAAATAAAACGCAAGGGCCAAATAATATGTGGTGCTGCCCGAAGTAATACCTCGCGTTCCTGCAGCGCGTGCCTGACCAGCAGAAAGTCATAGTGTTCAAGATATCGCAGACCACCGTGGATGAGCTTAGTACTGGCAGAGGATGTATGCTCGGCAAGATCATCTTTTTCGCATAACAATACCGACAAGCCTCGACCAACTGCATCTCGCGCAATACCAGCACCGTTGATCCCACCACCGATAACAACCAGATCGAAATCTGCCGAAGTACGATTATTTTCTTCAGACATGCTTTTTCCTGTAGTCAATCAACAACCCTAGGGCTATGCAAAATGGATGTCAAATGAAATACTTTATTCCGCTTGAGAGCCTTTTTGTTAACATCAGGGGAAACGTTGCGGCAGCTGTTCCTATCCGGGGATTCTGCCAAACCTAACAAACATCCTCCAGGAAGATTTTCCATGTCACAGCCTCTGTTGCTCAGTATAGATCAGGGTACAACCAGTACACGCGCCATGCTATTCGAGAAAAACGGTGCTACCTTTGCCGTCTCTCAACAGGAGTTCACACAACACTACCCTCAGTCCGGCTGGGTAGAACATGATGCGGAAGAGATTTGGCAATCTGTCGTCAAGGTATGTCAAAACGTACTGAAAACGGCAGCCGATCATCAGCGCGATGTGGCGGCTATTGGCATCACGAACCAGCGCGAGACCACACTAATTTGGGATAGAAAAACCGGCAAGCCAATCCACAAGGCCATTGTATGGCAGGACAGACGCACAGCAGATTACTGCAAAACACTCAAAGAAGCGGGGCATGAAACAGATGTGACAAGCAAAACCGGCCTGTTGCTTGACCCTTACTTTTCTGGGACCAAGGTTAACTGGCTACTTGAAAATGTTGAAGGTGCGCGAGCTCGCGCCGAAAAAGGTGAGCTTGCCTTTGGCACGATGGACAGTTTTCTAATTTGGCGGCTCACCAACGGTGCTGTACACGCAACTGACACGACCAACGCCTGCCGCACTCTCTTGTTTAACATCCATGACAATGCCTGGGATGCAACACTGCTTTCCATGCTGGATGTGCCGGATAGTCTATTGCCCGAGGTACACGATTGTGCTGCCGATTTTGGCCAAACCGATGCCAGCACAATCGGCGTATCGTTACCTATTTGCGGTGTTGCAGGAGATCAGCATGCTGCCAGTATAGGCCAGGTGTGTTTTGAAGAAGGCATGGTGAAAAGCACTTACGGTACGGGGTGTTTTGTCATGCTTAATACCGGTGACACGGCAATTCCTTCTAAAAATAAAATGCTGACAACCATCGCCTACCGGCTAAATGGAAAAACTACCTACGCAATTGAAGGTTCGATATTTGTCGCGGGTGCAGCTGTGCAATGGCTGCGTGATGGCCTCGGCTTGATTCAATCAGCTGGCGAAACTGAAGCCATGGCGAATGAGCTGCATGATAATCAGGGCGTGTATCTAGTGCCTGCATTTACCGGTATGGGGGCGCCTTATTGGGATCCCGATGCACGTGGTGCCTTGTATGGTTTAACCAGAGACACAGGCCCGAAAGAACTTGCACGTGCCGCGCTCGAATCAGTGTGTTTTCAAACCATGGATCTATTTGATGCCATGAAAAATGATGGCGCTGTTTTGGATACGGTGAGAGTCGATGGCGGCATGGTCAATAACAACTGGCTCAGCCAGAACCTTGCAGATATCCTCGATACACCTGTGCAGCGCCCCAGGCAAACCGAAACAACGGCACTCGGGGCGGCATACCTTGCAGGTTTACAGTGCGGGATTTATCAGTCGCTGGATGATCTTGCCAGTAATTGGCAACAAGACAAAGCCTTCACACCCGCTATGCCGGCCGAGACGAGAACAACTGCTACAACGGGTTGGGCAGATGCAGTTGCACGTACACGCACAAGCAAGGGCTAATCCGGATTACCGCAAAAATACGCGTCTAATGGTCTGTCTAATGACCTATTGGGGTATTGCGAGAGCGGTTAACCATGCCAGCGCTGTTCAAAGGCGTGTTGCGCGGCCGACCGTTACGCGCTTTACCATAATTTTTGGGGTTGTTGGCTTTTTCTAAAGCTTTGAGCAGCTCTTTGCCAGAGTGAAAAGCCACAAGCCCACATAATATCAGGGCCGATGAGGCAACGATATCAATAACAAATGACGAGTTAGAGCTGCTTACCAGAACCGCGATAAACGCTATAACAAACCCAATGGCACCAGCCACAAACCAGAGGGTCAATGTAAACATCCGGTCTGACTCGGACACCTTAGTCTGCATTTCAACAGTACGGCTGTTAGTTTTTTTCATTGTGTTACGCCTTCTCAACAAGCCTTCGTTCATTTTTGACACCCAAGCTGTCTATCACATCAGACTAGAACCTATCACAGCAATAATGTGCCCTGCAATTGCTAAGGACGGCAACTTACATCGCGTTAATCACACACAAAAAGTTAATCTATATTTTTCAATATCTTACAATCATGCAAAACAGAGACTTAAAACATGACAGTTAATTATTTGACGCATAAATGGGGATTCAGTCAGTGTTCAGCTACGATTTGGAATACTTGGCTTATAAATGTACTAACTTAACTAAAATCTATTTACTTAACCGTTTGTAAAAGCAAGAACAGGAACCTCATGAGTTTCGCTCATGTCTTTATATCAAGCACTACACAGCACCAGCCGATAAATGTAGTAATACTACCTGGCCAAGCATGGAATGGTTTTTTACGCTGACAGGCTTATCTGCCCCAGGCTTAGCAATAAGAGGACAAAAAATGATTGCCAATACGAATACAAACATGCGCTTTTCAAAACCGGTTGCCATCGCTATAACCGCATTCATGTTGCTGAGCGTCGGTTGTGCAGCAACCACCCGATCTATTGATCCGGATGAGTCGACTATTCATTATGATGCCAACTACGATTTCTCCGATAAAAAAGAAATCGTCAACAAGCTCACCGATAGTTTGCTAAACACGACATTACTGGGACGCGAGACCAGCAAACCCATCATCGTAACTTACGGCATTGCCAACGAAACAGCGGAACACATCAATACCGGTGGCATCAGCGACGATATTCGTCTTAAGTTAATTCAGGCTGGCGAGTACCGCTTTGTAAATCGTAAGCAAAGAGACAATGCGCTCTCAGAGACCGACTTTCAACACGCTGGCTTCGTTCCACCAGAGCAACGCGTTGTTGAAGGGCGGCAGCTGGGCGCAAACTATATTTTGGCAGGTACGCTGCGCTCAATAGAAAAACAACAGCCGCGAGAATTTCGTCTGACCAAACGCAAGCTGGTTTTCTACAGCATGAACCTGGAACTCACTAATATCGAAACCGGCGAAATCAGCTGGGCAGATAACGTTGAGATAGCCAGAGAGTCTTCGCAGCCAATTCTTGGTTGGTAAGATCAGGCAATGCCTCGCCTATTTCATCGCGCTGCGGTACTGTCTGTTGCCGTTCTGTTTTTAGCGGGTTGCGCTACCAGCAACTCGCTAAATAATGCGCGCCACCAATTCTATGCTGGCGAGCCAGAAGCGGCGCTGGCAACTCTTGATAAAGACAGCATTTCCAAACGCAACACCTTACTCGCTCATCTTGATACGGGCCTAATTGCGCACACCGCTGGACAGTATCAGAAAAGCATTCAAGCTTTGCTTGCCGCTCGCGAGCTACTGGAGCAACTCGACTTTATCAGCGTGCGTGAGCAAGGTGCTTCTTTGATAACAAACGAATGGGCAACAACTTACAAAGGCGAATACAACGAGCACCTGCTAATTCATACCTTTCAGATGATGAATTTTTTGCTGATAAACGATACTGAGAGCGCAGCGGTTGAGGCACGGCAGGCCCTCAAGGTACTGGAGAATCACAATTCACCTCTAAAACATGACTGGTATTCACGCGCACTGATTGCCATGAGTTTTGAAGCGGCAGGCAAACCAGATAGTGCTCACATTGAGTATAAAAAACTTATTGACGATATGGGGTTCGATGGCGGTATTGCAACCGCTGCGTTACGCAACGCACGGCTTCTGGGGCGCGAAGATGATGCCAGGCAATTTGCCGAACTCATTGCCGAAACGGATGCCGAATTAGGCATCGGTGACAACACGAATGCGCACCTGGATTCAACGGACAATCCGAAAGCCAATGCAAATTCAGATGTCAATTTCGATGTCAAAAACAATGGCGAACTCGTTTTGTTTTTACAAGCTGGCTCGATCCCATTAAAAAGACCAGGGCAGTTGTATGTCAGCACTGATATTTTTGCCGCCTTCCCAACCTACCCGATCATCCCGCGTCCGCATTTAAATCTCTCGATAGATGTAGGCGATGTACCCATCAAACACGCATCTGTCGTTAAAACACAAACGGTAGATGTCGCTAGAGCCGCACTTGGTGCTCGTGGAAAACAAATTGCGGCCAAGCAGTTGGCCAGAATTGCGACCAAAAAAAATCTGGCACAAACCGCGAGACGAGAAAACGAAGCCCTTGGCGCTATTTTGAGCGTAGCCTTTTTTGCCCTGGAACAGGCGGACACAAGAAGCTGGGAGACCTTACCAGCACATTTAAATCTAGTGCAAATTCCACTGCCCGCGGGCACGCAGCAAGTATCATTGCTTGTTCGCGATGGTGACAGACTGTACGAATCAACACTGGAAAACATCGAGATAAAAGCCGGCAAACGGGCTTTTCGCGCTTTACGACTGGGACCAGGTGCTCCCAGAACGAAACTAAACTAGCAAAAGCAGCTAGCTGCGCTAGTTACACCGCCCCTGCAAGACATAACCCGCATTTTATGCCCGAATAAACCCATAGCCTAGCGAGCAGTTAGCCAGTTGGCGAATTTCATGCTAGTCTCATGGTTCGTCTTTCAACGAAAAGGAGGTGATCAAATGTCTAGTGTTTTAACAACTGACAGGTCAGTCCTGAGCGGGCAGTGGGCTGCTTAATAGCGGCTTACTTAATTACAGGTTCCGACGCGGTGGGGTTTCTTAACTGCAAATCTCACATTTACCGTTACCGTTACCGAATGTGTAATTGCACCTGAGCTGTTCGCTCTAAGCCGAAGCTGATCTGTCAGCTGAAGACACGGGGCCGTCCATTGGGCGGCCTTTTTTTATTTTTGTTGAGCCTTATCAAACAACACCAGACACATGCAAGTGAGCGAAGAAGAATCTAAACCGAGTCCGTTTCTTGACCTGATCATCAGCATCATCGTGCCTTCAGTCATATTGATGAAGTTCAGTGATGAAGACAGCCTGGGCCCAACCATGGGTCTCATTGTCGCGCTTGCCTTTCCGATCGGCTGGGGTCTCTATGAATTAGTGCAAAACCGTCGTCGCAACTATGTAGCACTGCTTGGCATCGTGAGTGTGTTGCTTACTGGCGGCATTGGTTTGTTAAAAATTGACGCGCAATGGCTGGCAGTCAAGGAAGCAGCAATACCCTTAATCCTCGGCATCGGCGTTTTGGTGGCAAACAAATTGGGTTTTCCATTGGTCAGGAAATTATTGTTCAACCCAAAGCTTATGAATGTCGATCGCATTGAAGATGCCTTGCAGAAAAAAAACACAAAAGCAGAGTTTGAAAAAAAGCTGGACCATGCAAATTTTTACTTTGCAGGCACCTTTTTGTTTTCTGCAATTATGAATTACGCTTTGGCTAAAATCATCGTAACCAGCGAAAGTGGTACTTCTGAATTCAATGCAGAGCTGGGAAAAATGACATTGCTCAGCTATCCGGTTATTGCCATTCCGTCGACTATTATGATGCTGGCGATATTCTATTTTATCTGGCGTACCGTAAATCGTTTAACCGGCTTAACACTGGAGCAAGTTATGGTGGGTGCCGAAGAGGATGAAGATAAAAAAACCGAATCGCAAAATCAAAGCTAAAAGTAATACCGTGACAAAGCACGGTATTACTTTTAAGACAGGCTAAAGTAGATAAACGCTACAGCGTAAACTGCGAGATTAAAAACGTCACTCAACCATCAATTGTTAGTGCAAGGTACAGCGGCGAATCGCCGCGTTGCACCAGTAACGGCAACGCTTCACCCTCTCTGGCATCATTCACCAGGGTTTCGAGTTGTTTTACCGATTTTATCTTGCGTCGATCAAAAGTCACTATCACATCGCCTGCTAACAATCCGGCCGCAGCGGCAGCGCCAGAAGGGTCGACTGCTGTAACCAAAACGCCATTATCGATACCCATGCTTTCAAGCTTGCCATTGTCAAGCGATGCCAGTGCAGCACCAAGGCTTGAAGAGCTTCTGCCTTTTTCTTGAAAGCTCTGCCCGATCTTCACATCAGCCTCAAGAGCCTCTATGCGTACCTTTATATTGCGCTCCTTTCCATCTCGCAACACTCTGGCGTTTACACTGTCGCCTGGCTTTATCACACCCACAAGCGGTGGCAACGCACTTGAAAACGGTACAGGTTTACCGTTGAAAGACAGCACAATGTCACCCGGTAGCAAGCCAGCTTTGTCAGCCGGGCTGTCCTTTGTGACTTCAGACACCAGGGCACCTTCAGGCTTTTTTAAACCAAACGATTCGGCTAAAGCCTGGTCAACATTTTGAATCCGAACCCCCAACCAGCCACGTGTTGCATAGCCAGATGTGCGCAGTTGATCAGCAATAGACATTGCAACATTGATAGGTATCGCAAACGACAAACCTTGATAACCACCAGAACGCGAATAGATTTGAGAATTAACACCCACTACTTCGCCATCGGTATTAAATAGCGGCCCACCAGAGTTTCCAGGATTAACCGCAACATCAGTTTGGATAAATGGCACGTACGTGCCATCTGGCAGGCTACGTGACAATGCGGATACGATGCCTTGCGTGGCAGTGTGCGCAAAACCAAAAGGCGAACCTATGGCCAGCATCCATTCTCCCACTTTCAATTTATCCGAATCCCCAATTCGCACCACGGGAAGATCGTCAGCATCGACTTTAAGCACCGCAATATCACTTGCTTTGTCTGCTCCAACAAGCTCGGCACGGAGCTCACGGCGATCATTCAATCTAACCCTGATATCCACTGCATTGTCCACAACATGCGCATTGGTTATGACATAGCCTTCCTTATCGATGATAAATCCACTTCCAAAGCCGCTACCCCGGCGCTTTGAGCTATCGGGCAGCTGCGGCAAGCCCGGAACGACATCACCAAACCTGCGATAAAATTCCTGTAGCTGTTCGGGTATCTGACTAGGATCCAGCCCCGGAATATCGCCTAAAGGCGAGCCACCAGAGCCGGATTCGGTCATCACAGAAATTTTTACGACTGCGTCACCTTCTGTTTCAACCAGCTGGCTGAAATTGGGAAGTGTGTCAGCAAAGGATTTCGTAACAGCAAGAAAGCTCAGTAAAAATGCCCACAGTAGAGAATTTCGGGATACTCTTGTAGACGAGTGGTTGTTGTGCAAAAAAAGCTGTCTGGCCAGTTTGTTGTGCATGGCTTCACAATTTTTAGTTGTCATTGAAATGGAACTCCAATTACTCAAATGAATCAGTTCACTGTGACTTAAGTACAAGCAGTGAAGTTACATTACTACTCAGCCACTGCCGTTATACCAATTCGGCTCGACCAAAAGTCACAGCCGAACTAATGATGGGGACACTATGCGAATTTTACTAGTCGAAGACGACACTGAAGCGGCAGCCTATTTAGTCAAGGGTCTGACTGAAAGCGGCCACGCTGTAGAACATGCAGCAGATGGAGAACGAGGATTGCACATGGCGAACAATAACGCTTACGATGTGCACATTATTGATCGGATGCTACCCAAACGTGACGGGCTTTCTGTAATCGAAGAAATGCGACGCATGGGCAATATGTCGCCGGTGCTGATTCTCAGTGCACTAGACGACGTAGATGATCGTGTTACAGGACTGAAAGCCGGTGGCGATGACTACCTCACCAAACCCTACTCGCTGAGCGAATTAACCGCACGGCTACAGGCGCTTACACGACGTGCTCAAGCGGGCGTTCAAGGCACCGTATTGCATGTCGGCGATTTAGTGCTGGACCTTATCAAGCACAAAGTAACGCGCTCTGGACGCAGCATCAACCTGCAGCCCAGAGAATTCCGCTTGCTGGAATACCTGATGCAGCATACGGGTCAGGTAGTGACACGCAGTATGCTTCTCGAAAATGTCTGGGATTACCACTTCGATCCACAAACCAACGTCATAGATGTGCAGATTAGCCGCCTACGTAGCAAGATTGACAAAGGCTTCGACACCCCACTGCTTCACACCGTGCGCGGTGCTGGCTACAAACTGCAAGAGGTTGTCAGCGTCGAAACCAGCTAATTAGCCAAACTATTTTTCAGCCAAAGCCGGGCACAGTGTTGCCCGGCTTTTTTGGTTCAAGCCTTGCAGTAGCTTGAAAATTAAAGCCTTTTAATGCGCACTTGTGTGTACATTTGGTAATTTCTGTTTTGAATAGTGCACACGCGACGGGTACACTCTCAGCATGCGCGCTACAGATTCAATAAACGGGACCACGACCATCAGCTGGCACAAGCCCTATTCCGGACCTATTCGATGAGTAGCGTAATACCAGTGCCTCGTGCAGCCTCTGCCGGCGAAATAAAACCTGACACAGAACTGGACGCTCCCAGTGCCAAAAATATTGCCCACAAAGGCAAGGTAGAAAACCTCAGTAAAGACCGTGGCAGACTCTTCCGTACCTCTGCATTTCGCCTGGCACTTATTTACGCTACTTTATTTAGCGCACTTTCCGCGGCAACGCTGGGCTTTATTTACTGGTCCACTCGCGACCAGATCGAATCTCAGGTTGATGCCCGTCTGCGCTTGGAAACTGATTACCTTATCAATCTTTACAAATCGGGCGCACTACCAGAATTACTTGAGGCAATCCAAAGGCGTAACCAGATTGACACCTATGGTCGCTTTTA
>CALHRQ010000212.1 GCA_938038175.1 uncultured Granulosicoccaceae bacterium
TCAGTCACGGTCATAGGTGCAGCTCGTGCTGCGTTGTCTTCACCATGGACCAGCTCTTTTCGGTAAGCCGCTTCGACTCGTTGGTTATGGAATTCCAGCCCTGGTAGTCGGTAGCCAACGGCTGCAAGAAGCACGGTGCCAAAAATAGACGATATCAGTGCGATAAAAACCAGTGAGCCGTTAACTTGCCCGAAAAACGGTAGCTCTGTTACTTGCTGCGATAACATCCATAACAATGGCAAGAATGCCATCAGTGTCATGATTGAACTGACAAAAGCAGCACCAAGGCCTTCCATAATACCGGCAAAACGCATGGTATCTTCCTGAATACGCTGTGATGCACCTTCAACCCCACGCAGTTTTCCCCAGTGGGACATATAGTATTCGTTCATCGCTGTTCGCCAGCGGAACACATAGTGAGAGACAAAGTACGAGAACAGCACTCGCGCCAGAATTGTCGGGACAAGAATATAGAGCGCTGTGATCAGCTGCCCGTAAAAGTCCCCGATCGATACACTGTTCGGTTCGCTCAGCGCTTGCTGGATAAGGTCGTAGAATTCGCCATACCAGCTGTTAAGCCAGACGCTTATCTGAACGAGAAAATAGGTAACAACCAGAATGATCGCGGTGCCGACTACTGACCAGATGTACCACTTGTTGCGGCCAAAAACCAACCAGCCAATGCAAAAGAGAATGCTGCTGCCAATAATATATTGGTAGACCCAGCTCTTTTCGGGTGTTAAGAATGCCGCACGCTCGCCTTCTACAGGCTCGGCATCACTTGGACTAATAAAGCTCAGTTGTTCTGCCAGGCCGTCTGCTCCCAGATGCCATACCGTTAAGGCGACTAGAAACCAGCCAAACGCCGACAGAAAAAAGGTTTTTGGTTTGGGAAAAAAGGACGAAAACATAGGTTTGGACCCTTGTGGTGTACTGCTGCATTTACTGCAGCATTAATAAAGAACGGATTGTTGATTAGTCTAGTTTGAAATTCGTTAGTTCGCCTGCGGTTCCTCGTGGTTAGGCTGGCCTGATACAATGAAACTCAGCCCAATCACCCCAGATCAAAAGAGCTAGTAAATTACGATGGCACAATACGTTTACACCATGAACCGGGTCGGCAAAATTGTGCCACCCAAGCGGCAGATCCTGCGCGACATCTCTCTGTCTTTTTTCCCTGGCGCTAAAATTGGTGTGCTTGGCCTCAATGGCGCTGGAAAGTCCACCTTGTTGCGCATTATGGCGGGCGTTGACACCGACATCGAGGGTGAGGCAAGGCCCATGCCGGGTATTAACGTGGGTTATCTGCCTCAGGAGCCTATTCTCGACAAGGATAAAACGGTACGCCAGGTGGTGGAAGAAGCCGTAGACCAGATAAAGCAGGCGCAGGCACGCCTGGATGAAATCTACGCTCTTTACGCCGAACCCGATGCCGACTTTGATGCACTTGCTGCAGAGCAAGGCAAGCTTGAGGCAGTTTTGCAGGCAAGTGATGCGCACAATCTGGAACATCAGCTGGAAATTGCGGCAGATGCCTTGCGGCTGCCAGATTGGGATGCCAATGTAGAGCACCTTTCTGGTGGAGAAAAACGCCGTGTGGCCTTGTGTCGCTTGCTGCTTTCTGGCCCGGACATGCTTTTACTGGACGAACCCACTAACCACCTCGATGCAGATTCGGTTGCCTGGCTGGAGCAGTTTCTCCATGATTTTAACGGCACTGTGGTGGCGATCACTCACGATCGCTACTTCCTGGATAACGTCGCTGGCTGGATTCTGGAACTTGATCGTGGCTTCGGTATTCCGCATGAGGGGAATTATTCTGGCTGGCTGGATGCCAAGGCATCACGGCTTGAAAGTGAAGCCAAGCAGGAGTCGGCGCATGCTAAAGCCATGAAGGCTGAACTTGAATGGGTGCGTCAGGGTGCCAAAGGTCGGCAATCAAAATCCAAGGCTCGCTTGGCACGGTTTGAAGAGATGCAATCACAGGAATTTCAAAAGCGCTCTGAAACCAACGAAATCTATATTCCGCCTGGGCCAAGATTGGGTGACAAGGTTATTGATTTCAGTAACGTTGCTAAATCCTATGGTGACAGACAACTTATAGAGTCGCTGTCGTTCAGTATTCCCAAAGGAGCCATTGTGGGTGTCATCGGTGGTAATGGTGCGGGTAAGTCAACCTTGTTCCGCATGATCATGGGAGAAGAACAACCAGATGCTGGCAACATTGATATAGGGGAAACTGTACAGCTGGCTTATGTTGATCAAAGCCGGGATGATCTGGAAGGTGAAAAAACCGTGTTTCAGGTTCTGTCAGATGGCTCAGACACTATTCAGATCGGTAACTACGAAATTCCATCCAGAAACTATGTTGGTCGGTTTAATTTCAAAGGTGCAGATCAACAGAAGGTAGTAAAGGATTTGTCTGGTGGTGAGCGTGGCCGTCTGCATCTTGCGATGACCTTGAAGCAAGGTGCTAATGTGCTGCTTCTCGATGAACCCTCAAACGACCTTGATGTTGAAACCTTGCGTGCACTGGAAGAAGCCATGCTTGATTTTGCGGGTGCTGCCATAGTGATCTCGCACGATCGCTGGTTTCTTGATCGTGTTGCAACCCATATACTTGCTTATGAAGATCCGTCAGAAATAAACTTTTTTGAAGGAAACTACACAGAGTACGAAGCCGACAGACGTGAACGTCTGGGTGACGCTGCTGTGCAGCCAAAACGTGTGCGTTATAAAAAGCTTGCGGTCTAACCAACATGCGGTGAAACCAACATGCAGCTTAACTAAAATGTATTACATATTTAAATCAACAACTGGAACAACGCGATGCTAACCCAAGCGGAACTGGATAAAAGGGGTTTAAAGGTCACTCTTATTGAGCACCCATTGGTGCAACATAAACTCACTTTAATGCGGGAGAAGACGCAATCTTCAACTGCGTTTCGCAGCTTGCTTAGAGAAATCTCCTGGCTCCTGTGCTTTGAAGTTGCCAAAGATCTTCCGATGCGAATGAAGGATATTGAAACGCCAGTAGAGCCTATGCAGGCACCGGTGCTTGATGGTAAAAAGCTTGCCTTCATCTCTATTTTGCGCGCGGGTAATGGCTTGCTGGACGGTATGCTTGATGTCATCCCTTCGGCCAGAGTAGGCCATGTTGGCTTGTACCGTGATCCGGAAACACTGGAAGCGGTTGAGTATTACTACAAAGTGCCACACAGCATGTCAGAAAGGTTGATTGTGGTGGTTGACCCCATGCTTGCTACCGCTAACTCAGCGGCTGCGGCTGTGCAAAGGCTTAAGGACGGTGGAGCGGTAAACATGCGCTTTGTTTGTCTGATTGCGGCGCCGGAAGGTATAGAAGCGTTTAATAAGGTCCACCCCGATGTACCGATCGTGACCGCTGCTGTAGATTCACACCTTAACGATCATGGTTATATCGTGCCGGGCCTTGGCGATGCGGGAGATCGGATATTTGGTACTAAGTAGAGAATCTGTAACCAAGCCGTGTAACTGAGCAGGTTTGGTTTGTGCGCACACTGTTAATTGACTCTATTAATTCCAATTTGCGATCCTGACATGATAGCTTGTTCCGCTTGATGTTTTGCTCATGTTCATTTGCACATGTTAGTAATATAGATCTACATATTGATATGGGTTATGGCCAAAAGAATACGTAAAGGGCGTCGCCAGGCGCCTGAAAAAGGTCAGTTTTCGCAATTGCCATTTAAGCAGCCTGTTCATCGCAGCAAACCGCTTGATATTATTTCTGAAGATGAACTTGAGGCGATACACCTCGCTTCTTTAAAGCTGCTGCAAACAACCGGTATCAATGTGTTGCATACCGAAGCGCGTACCATCATGAAGGCGGCTGGTGCAGATGTTCGGGCTGACAATGAGCGTGTTCGATTCGAGCCAGAACTGATTCTCTCACTGATCAATTCAGCGCCATCCAGCTTTACCATGCATGCGCGTAACCCTTCGCACAATGTTCAAATTGGTGGAGACTTAATGGCCTTTTGCATGATGGCCAGCGCGCCAAATGCCAGTTGTCTGGACAAGGGGCGCCGGACGGGAAATAAAACTGACTACCAGAATTTTCTCAAGCTCTCTCAGATGCACAATGTACTCCACATGAATGGTGGCTATCCTTGTGAGCCCGTCGATATTCATGCTTCAGTTAGACATCTGGATTGTGTTTATGATCTGCTTACACTGACGGACAAAGCGTATTGTATTTACTCACTTGGGAAAGAGCGAAACCAGGATGCGATTGAGATGACGCGCATAGGGCGTGGCATCTCTAACGAGCAATTACAGGAAGAGCCATCCGTATGGACAGTGATCAACACTAATTCTCCCTTACAACTGGATATTCCCATGATGCAAGGCATCATAGAAATGTCCTCGATGGGTCAGGTAGTTGTGATCACACCTTTCACATTGGCTGGTGCAATGGCGCCAGTAACTGTTGCAGGTGCTCTGGTTTTACAAAATGCAGAAGCACTTGCCGCTATCGCGTTTAGCCAAATGGTAAAGGCGGGTGCCCCGGTTGTTTATGGCGGGTTTACATCCAATGTCGATATGAAATCGGGTTCACCTGCGTTTGGTACACCTGAATACATGCAAGCACAGATCATTGGTGGGCAGTTGGCGCGTCGTTATAAGCTGCCGTATCGCAGCTCTAACGTTTGTGCTGCTAATACAGTAGATGCTCAAGCCGCATATGAGAGCGTATTCTCCTTATGGGGTGCTAATAATGCTGGCACCAATATTTTAAAGCATGGTGCTGGCTGGCTGGAAGGTGGCTTGTGCTGCTCTTTTGAAAAGACCATTCTGGATATTGATCTATTGCAGATGGTGCAGTCGTTTTTGCAGCCAGTTGATTTTTCGGCGGAGGCATTGGCACTCGATGCCATTGACGAAGTTGGGCCAGGCGGGCACTTTTTTGGAACCCAGCACACGCAAGATCGTTACAAAAATGCGTTTTATGATCCTGTTTTGAGCGATTGGCGTAATTATGAATCATGGCAGGAATCTGGTGCGCCAACAGCAATGCAGAAAGCCAATACAGTGTGGAAGGAACGTCTCACTGCCTATGTGGAGCCTGATATTGATGCTGCTGTTAAAGAAGAGCTCAATACCTTTGTGAGAAAGCGCAAAGAAGAAGGTGGTGTGAAAACCGATTTTTAATTTTTAAAGTATCTATGTGGTCTTGAATTACCTTTGAATTTTGAGTCGATTGTTTTTTTAATCATTGAATTTTTTCTGACTCAACTGGTGATTTTAAATGGCCTGTGATTTAGAAAACGACTGAAACCTTACGCTCAGTAGTTTTACAGTTAAAGGGAATGGATAAAACAATGAACAGCACATTTGATTATGTCATCGTTGGTGCGGGCTCTGCCGGTTGTGTGCTGGCTGCTCGCTTGAGTGAAGACCCTTCTGTTAGCGTGGCTTTGCTTGAAGCGGGTGGGTCTGATCGCAGCATTCTGATTCAGATGCCGACAGCATTATCTATTCCCATGAACATGCCGCGTTATAACTGGGGTTTTGAATCGCAGCCAGAGCCTTTTCTGGATGGTCGACGAATGGATTGTCCACGTGGCAAAGTGCTGGGTGGTTCCTCTTCAATCAATGGCATGGCGTTTGTTCGTGGCCATGCTTGCGATATCAATCAGTGGGAGACATTGGGTGCCAAGGGCTGGAATTACGCGGCTTGCCTGCCTTATTACAAAAAAATGGAAAACTGGATACAGGGCGCTAATAGCTATCGCGGCGGGGATGGCCCAATGGCTGTTTGTGCTGGTAACAATATGGCGTTAAATCCCTTATACCAGCAATTTATAGAAGCGGGTCAGCAGGCTGGCTATCCTTATACTGCCGATTACAACGGGTACCAGCAAGAAGGCTTTGGACAAATGCACATGAGTGTTAAAGATGGTGTGCGCTGGTCAACAGCCAACGCTTATCTAAAGCCTGCTAAGGGACGTAAAAATCTTACGATCATTCCCAATACATTGGCGCAGTCGCTCATCACAGAAAACAATAAAGTGCTTGGTGTTAACTACCAGTCAGCAGGCAAACAAATGCGAATTCTGGCAAATCGCGAAGTTATTCTCTCTGCTGGTTCGGTTGGTTCGCCAACTTTGTTACAGCGCTCAGGCATTGGTCCAACCGCTGTGTTGGAAGCCGCTGGTGTCGAGGTCGTTGCAGATTTACCAGGTGTAGGAGAGAATCTTCAGGATCATCTTGAGGTTTATTTTCAATATCGTTGCAAACAACCAGTATCACTTAATCGCCATTTAGGATTATTTGCGAAAGCAAAAATTGGTGCACGCTGGTTGTTGACTAAAAAAGGTTTAGGCGCTACCAATCATTTCGAATCTTGTGCATTTATAAGGTCGCAAGCAGGTCTGCAATCACCCGATGTGCAATATCACTTTTTGCCTGGCGCCATGCGTTACGATGGGCGTGCTGCATTTGAAGGCGATGGTTTTCAAGTGCATGTTGGACCCAATAAACCTCACAGTAGAGGCACTATAAAAATAGTTTCAGCCGATGCCAATGCCAAACCGCATATTCAATTTAACTATCTCGAACACGAACAGGATAAGAAAGACTGGCGCTCGGCTATTCGTTTAACGCGCGAGATCCTTGGACAGGCAGCATTGGATGATTATCGTGGTGAGGAAATACAGCCGGGTAAAAATATTGAATCTGATAAAGAGATCGATGCCTGGTTGCGCAAGAATGTTGAGAGTGCCTATCATCCTTCATGCACGGTTAAAATAGGTGCTGATAGTGACCCTAACGCAGTACTTGATCATGAGCTGCGTGTCAGGGGAATCCAGAACCTGCGAGTTGTTGATAGTTCAGTGTTCCCATCAATCACAAACGGTAATCTTAATGCCCCGACTATTATGGTTGCTGAACGAGCAGCTGACATAATTCGTGGCACATTGATGCCAGAGGATACCAGTGCACCCGTTTGGATACCGGATAACTGGGAGTCCATGCAGCGAAATAAGTCTGGTGGGCCGATGTAGTAGTATTGCCAAAAGCTCAAGTGAATCGTTTGCCCATGACAAACATAACAACCACAGTGACACCTTCTTGCCTTAGTGAGTTAATCGACACAGGTAAAGCGGTATTACAACAAGTGCCAACGGGCAGTCAGTTGTTTTGCCTGGGCGATGAGTGTAAGCATTATGTGGTCGTGCAAAGCGGCACTGTACGTGTCGAACTGCTTTCTGTCGCCGGCCAGCAACTATTACTGTATAGAATCGAAGCGGGTCAGTCCTGTGTTATGACAACCTCGTGCTTGTTGGGTGATGATCAGTATCATGCGCAAGCGATTGCGGAAACCGATGTCACAATGATTCTAATCCCACAGAAAATTTTTCGTGTACAAATTGAGA
>CALHRQ010000213.1 GCA_938038175.1 uncultured Granulosicoccaceae bacterium
AGCAGCCGCTGCGGTACTTCAATAGCGCCCGAGGGATTGTCGTTATACAGCCACCCTATCCGGATAAAACTCCATTCAAGAAAAAACTGTGCAGCCAGTGTTGTGATAGCAAGGTACAAACCCTTGATACGCAAACTCGGCAAGCCGAAAACAACCCCAATGAGTGCCGAGAAAAGGCCTGATACCAGCACCAAAACAATGATGTTAACGTCTGGAAAATAGGTGGTGAGCTTATAGCTGCTGTAAGCACCAACGCCCATAAAGGCACCAGTACCCAAGGATAGCTGACCGGCATAGCCCATAAGAATATTCAAGCCAATGGCGGCAAGAGAAAAAACAAGAAACGGCACCATAATGGCATTGATAAAAAAATCGTTACCAAACATTGGAACTAAAACAAAAGCAACCACCAGGATAAAAATCAAGCCGATCTGATCCTGCTTGATCGGCAGTAAAGCCTGATCGGCAGCGTAGCTGGTTTTAAATTGTCCTGCTTCTCTGTACAGCATCAGACTCTCTCTATAATTTTTTCGCCAAACATGCCCTGCGGCCTAAACAGCAGGAATATCAGCGCAAGCACATAAGCGAACCAGGCTTCGACACCGCCGCCAAATATTGGCCCCCAATACACCTCAAATAACTTTTCACCGATACCAACAACAAGTCCGCCAACAATCGCGCCCGGTATGGATGTAAAGCCACCAAGAATAAGCACAGCGAGCGCTTTGAGTGCAATGATTTCCAAAGCAAAAGACACATCTGATCGTGCGCCCCACATGATTCCGGTTACCAGCGCAACAATGCCAGAGGCAAACCAGACAATTGCCCATATCTGATTTAAAGAAATGCCAACAGAGAGCGCCGCCTGATGATCATCTGCGACTGCGCGCAAGGCACGACCAATACGCGTTTTAGAAAAGAATACACCGAGGGCCGCAACCATCATGACAGCAATAACTGCTGCCGCTATATCGATGTGTTGGAAAATGACGATACCATCGAACACTTCCCAATCAGATGAACCGGTTGAAAAACCAAGCTCTTCTGTAATCATGGGTTTGGGTTCACCACCAAATACCAACTCCCCTGCGCCTTTTAGAATTAGCGTAAGGCCAATGGTGGCCATCAGCAAAATCGCATCGTCCTGATTAACAAGATTGCGTAACACGACCCGCTCAACAGTGACGGCCAGCAAACCCATAACACCCAGTGTTAACACTACAGCCAACCAGGCAGGAATACCCATGCCATACAAGCTCACCAACACCAATGCTGCAAACACCACCATGATGCCTTGCGCAAAATTGAATACCCCGGAGGCTTTGAATATCAACACAAAGCCCAGCGCAATAAGCGAATACAAAATGCCAGATACAAAGCCTTCCCAAATAACTTGTAAAAAGAAATCTGGCAGACCGATCATGTCTTTGAAAGGCGCGATGAAAAACACATCTGTTGCAGTACTAATCCATTCCATTAGTGTGCTACTCCCAAATAGGCATCGATAACAGCTTGATTGGCCTGCACTTCAGCTGGTGTTCCGTCCGCGATCTTTTTACCATAGTCCAGCACCACAACTCGATCAGCCAGATCCATCACCACACCCATGTCATGTTCGATAAGCGCGATGGTTGTGCCAAACTCGTTATTCAGGTCGAGAATAAACCGGCTCATATCCTCTTTTTCTTCGAGGTTCATACCCGCCATTGGCTCATCAAGCAGCAGTAGATCAGGCTCCATCGCCATAGCTCGTCCAAGCTCAACTCGCTTTTGCAAACCATAGGGCAGCTTACCAACAGGCTGCTTGCGTATGTGGGCAATTTCGAGGAAGTCGATAATGCGTTCGACGACATACCGGTGCGCAATTTCTTCGTCCCGGGCGGGTCCTATATGCAGCATTTGCCACAGTAATCCGCGTTTCATTTTTAAGGAACGACCCGACATAACGTTATCGAGCGTGCTCATGCCACGAAACAATGCAACATTTTGAAAGGTTCTTGCTATGCCCGATGATGCTGCCTGGTGCGGCTTCATACGACGACGCGTTTTACCTCTAAACCGTATGCGACCTTCTTGTGGATGGTAGAAGCCATTAATGACATTGAGCATTGACGTTTTGCCAGCACCATTAGGGCCGATAATGGCTCTGATCTCACCCTTTTTGATATCAAACGAGATATCGGTTATGGCCTTGACACCACCAAACGACAAAGACACATTGCTCACCGACAGTAACTCTTCCCCAGCAACGACTTGCGCCTTTGCGTCTACTTGGGTTGCCGCAGCAGTTTGTTCTCCTGAACCAAATGAGGCTGCCGTAGTAGCGGCTTGTGCCGCTGATGCTGTGTCTGAAACCATTAAACCGTCTCCATTGCTGCGTCTACCGGTACAACATCACGGATACTCACTGTTGCTTCTATTTTCCCGGTTCGACCGTCTTCAAAGGTCACTTCAGTTGAGATGAATTGTTCGGACTTTCCAGAATAAAAAGCCTCGATTAGATCACCGTAGCGTTCAACGATAAATGATCGCCGAACTTTAAGTGTTCTGGTTAATTCACCATCATCAGCATCAAGTTCTTTATGCAAGACTAAAAATTTACTGATTTGTGCACCGGCAAATCGCGGCTCCGTTGCCAGATCTTCGTTGACTTGCTTTACATGCTTTTCAACAATTGCATACACCTCAGGGTGAGCGGCGAGTTCCTGATACGAACCATAAACAATGTTATTGCGTTCGGCCCAGTTGGCTACCGCCGTTAAATCAATATTAACAAAAACGGAAACAAAATCACGGCTATCGCCAAATGCAACAACCTCTTTTATTTCAGAGAAAAACTTGAGCTTGTTCTCTATAAATTTAGGCGGGAACAAACACCCATTATTTAATTTGCCCACATCTTTCGCGCGATCAATAATACGCAAATGCCCGCTATCGTCTATATAACCAGCATCGCCTGTATGCACCCAACCATCGTGCGTTTTGGTTGCACTGGTAGCATCCTCATTTTCGTAATACCCCAAAAAGACACCTGGTGAACGATACAGCACCTCACCGTTATCAGCGATGTCAATTTCTACATCGAGTGAGGGAGTACCAACCGTGTTTGCATCTATCTGACCGTCCGGTTGCGCGGTGATATAAACCGTGGCTTCGGTTTGTCCATAAAGTTGTTTCAGGTTAATACCTAAAGACCGATAAAAGCGAAAAATATCGGGACCGATCGCCTCACCTGCGGTGTAGGCAACCCGCACTTTACTCATACCCAGTCTATTTTTTAGCGGACCATAGACAAACCATTCACCGAGGCGATAATTCAAGCGCCCAATCGGTGAGACAGACTCACCATTCAATATTTTCTCGCCATGCTTTCGCGCAACATTGATATAAAAGCGAAACATTCCGCGTTTTAATCTACCGGCGTCTTCCATATTAACGTTGATGGACGTTAGCAGGTTTTCAAATACACGCGGCGGAGCAAAGAAATAACTCGGTGCAATTTCTCGCCTGTCTGAGGTAACGGTATCGGGGCTTTCCGGACAACAGACACAGTAGCCTGCAATATACGACTGACCATAAGAAAACACATGGTCGCCTACCCAGGCCAATGGCAGATAGGCCAGTGTTTGTTCGGTTTCGTTCAGGTTGTCAAATTTGTTCGCGTTTATCGATGAAACTATTACGTTGTGATTGGATAACATGACGCCTTTTGGTCGCCCTGTCGTGCC
>CALHRQ010000214.1 GCA_938038175.1 uncultured Granulosicoccaceae bacterium
CAAAAAGAGCCTTTTTACCCCTGTCCAGCTAATGAAAACTTTTCGGATCGATAACATAGAAGCAAGCCAGGTGGCTCTTCGTGAAGGCCTGATATTCGACATGGTAGGCAAAGCTGAACACATCGATATACAAAGCCAGACTATTAACAACCTCGCCAGCCGATATGCCGTTGAACCCTTGCAGGCAGCGCGCGTTGAAAAAGCCGTTTTACGCTTTTTCAACGACGTTGTAGAACCTTGGCAGCTTGATGCTGAGGCAGACTTACTTTTGCTCCAACGAACCGCTCGTCTGCATGAGATAGGCAAATCTATTGCGCATTCGCAATATCATAAACACGGTGCGTACATTTTGGAAAACTCCGACCTGCTTGGCTTTTCAATGGCAGAGCAAAAAGCGCTGGCATTGCTGGTTCGTTTTCATCGGCGCAAAATTGATTTAACTACTTTTGAGAGTATTGTGGATGAAAACGAGCGTGAAAGATTGCTGCGCCTGTTGAGCATTTTACGCCTTGCAGTACTGTTATACCGTAGCCGACATGCTAACGAAGCAGATGAAATAATGCTAAAGGTGCGCGAAAGCCGATTAATTGTTATCGCTAGCGCAAGCTGGCTTGAGGAAAACCCGTTAACCGCGGCAGAACTGACGGCCGAGGCTGACAGGCTTCTGCATATAGATGTGAAATTAAAAATAAGTGATCAGTAGCCATGCGTACTAGGTCGGCATCTCATCCCACTGCGGCTTATCTTCAGTTACTTCAAACCATGGAGCTTTAGAGCCGATGAATATATGACCTTTGGCTTCGACCCCGGGGGCTTGGTTCAAGCTACCTGCCGGAACATTGTACATACTGCCATCGGCACGAGCGCGCGGTACGGAAGAACCACATGTATTGCAAAATGAATTGCCAAACACCTTAGCACTTTCGTGCGCATAGTTAGTGATGTTGTCTTCGCCGCTTGTCCAGCTTAACTTGTCGCCAGGCACAAAAGCATTGGTGGCATGCGCTGCACCTTTTACTTTACGGCAACGGCTGCAATGACAATTCATCATCATGCTCGGTGCACCTGCATACTCAAAGTTAACAGCACCACATTGGCATCCACCTGTTACCACACCGTCTTTTTCAACAGGTGCAGGAACATCTATCACTCTTGATTGATCGTTATCGCCATAATGTTGATGTTGAGGCAATGTGTCCGTGATGTGGTAGCACTCAGCTTTTGACTCAGTGAAAATATGCCCTTCTGGACGTACGCCCGGATCATCATCCATGAGCCCTGCTGGCACATAAACCTGACCATCACCTTCGGTGGATCTTTCTGGCAGGGTAGAACCACATCTATTGCAAAATGAGCGCACAAAACCAGGAGAAGATTCGTAGGTTTTAACAGCGTCTTCTCCAGCGGTAAAGATCAGCTCTGAACTGTTGTAATAAGTGGCAAACAATGAGCCGTGAATTTTACGACACATGGAACAATGACAATGCGTCATGTTGGACGCCTTGTCGCTTACGCTGAATTTTACTGTGCCACAAAGACAACTACCGTTCGCCATGACATTCACCTGTTTAGACATTGTTCTTGAATGCGGTTAGTGTGTCACGTCCTTCATGGATTGTCATGTTCAAAATAGTGGGAAATTGCTAAAAAAAAGCATCTTTAACACAGTAATAAAGGTTCAGACACTACCATGGACTAGTCCTGAGATTGACCTGAATCATGTCGCATTATCAGCTCAGCCTGCGCACTAAACACTTTATTGCCATCTGATTTAGCCCGAATGTACTGCCCATCTGCCTGTAGCTCCCAGCTGTATTGATTATCAGCAAGATAAAAATCCAGGCACTGTTTTTTCAGATGCAGCATCTCTTTACCCTCTATGGGCACCGCAATCTCTACACGGTTAAAAAAGTTGCGTGGCATCCAGTCAGCACTACTGATATAAAGCTGCATACGTTCTTCACTACCGAAACAGAATACACGCGAGTGCTCAAGAAACCGGCCAAGCACAGATACAACGCGTATGTTTTCAGACAAGCCCTTGACTTGCGGCCTGAGCATGCAAACACCTCTGATCACAAGCGAGATTTTTACACCAGCTTGCGAGGCACGATACAACGCATCGATGACACCTGCATCAACCAGAGAATTCATTCGAGCGATGATGACAGCATCTCCACCACTTTTAGCAACGTCTATTTCCTGTTGTATCTTTTTAAGAATAAAGCTATGTAAAGCAAACGGCGCCTGCACAAGGGACTTCAAGTTCAGTGCCTGCCCCATGCCGGTTAATTGTGTAAATATTTTTTGAATATCGTTGGTGATGCGCTTGTTATTGGTCAACACACTGATATCGGTATAGGCACGTGCGGTGGTCGCGTGATAATTGCCAGTACCAACATGCGCATACTTCGCCAGTTTATTTTTTTCACGACGCACAACGAGTAACATTTTTGCGTGCGTTTTAAACCCAACTACGCCATAAACAACCTGGATACCTGCCTCCTGCAAGCGGGTCGACAGATTTATATTAGCTTCTTCATCAAAGCGTGCACGCAGTTCAATAACAACCGTCACATCCTTGCCTGCTCTGGAAGCATCCATAAGGTACTCGACAAAAGCAGAATTATTGCCAGTGCGGTACAGGGTTTGTTTTATAGCCAATACATCTGGATCGATAGAGGCCTGACGCACCATTTCCACAACCGGGTTATAAGATTCGTAAGGATGATGGAACAGCACAATAGAACGTAGCGCTATTTGTTCAAAAATATCGTTACCGTGATCAAACACCGGTGCCGAGCACGGCGTAAACGCCGGGAATTTCAATTCTGGACGATCAATTTGATCGGGGATATCCATAAGCCTGTTTAGGTTAACAGGACCATTCACCTGATAGACATCGGTATCAGCCAAATTGAATTGCCGCTGCAAGTTTCGAATAATGCGAGCTGGCGTGTTAGCCGCAACTTCCAATCTGACGGCTTGCCCGAAGTTACGTTGCAACAGTTCGCTTTGCAGGGCACGGCGCAGGTTTGCAACCTCTTCTTCAGAAACATAAAGTTCGCTATTACGCGTGACTTTAAACTGATAAACGCCAATTGGGTCCATGCCGTGGAACATAGAACTCATTTGAGAATGAATGATTGAGCTTAAAAAAATGAAACCATGGTTTGATCCACAATTTTCTGGTGGAATTGAAATAATACGCGGTAAGGAACGTGGTGCCCGTACCAGTGCAAACCCGGACTCACGGCCAAAAGCATCGACCCCCTGTAAATCAACAATGAAATTCAGGCTTTTGTTGGTTAGCATTGGAAACGGGTGGGCGGGGTCGAGGCCCAGAGGACTTAATACCGGTAAAATCTCGGCATCGAAGTAGTCTTTAACCCAGTCACTGATCGAGTTGTTCCATTCTTTGCGCGCAAAAAAACGGATATCCTGTTCAGCAAGCCTGGGAAGAATAACTTTATTAAACAGCGAGTACTGCTTGTCAACAAAGTTATGTGCCTGCTCCGTAATTGCATGTAATTCCTGCTGAGGCGAAAGACCATCGACACCCGCACTTTCAACGCCACCAAGAATTTTCTGCTTTATACCGGCAACGCGAACTTCAAAAAACTCATCAAGGTTGTTAGAAGAAATACACAGAAAACGCAGCCGCTCCAACAGGGGCACAGATTCGTCTGCAGCCAGTGCAAGTACACGATCGTTAAAAGCCAGAAAACTTAATTCACGGTTGAAAAGCTGATGCGCACCCAGGTTGGGATTTTTGAAAGACTCGGGGACTTGCATGCGCTTTTTTTTCCCAGGCGCCTTGGGGTCAGGTGTAGGCAAAACCGAGAGTGTCGGTTTTGCCAGACCACCGTGTTTAACCGGCTTTGCAGACTTAGCTGTTTTCTTTTGCTCTGCATAGTGCCTGGCTTTTGATTTATCACCAGACTGACTCATTGTTTTATCGCGTTTTTTATTGCGCATATGTAAGCTTAAGACTCATGAGTTACGGTGAGGTTCATTCACCATTCATGCCCATCAACAGACGCCAGGCGATGATAGCTTAAACGATAGCGATGGCTGGAACAGCGGCTTTGGTTATTGTCACCACTATCATTATCAATACCGCTATCGAAAGGGCTGCAATCATTGCGAAGCTTATGATAAAGCCGCAACCTATCGTGCCCATTCCTGAGCCAGCATGTCAGGAAAAAAACCATGGAAGCCACTCGCAAGTTCTGAATCAAATTTCTGAGCGACGGCAGCACCTTCAGCAATCGGTGCAAAGCGCGGTGAGCGCCGTGACAACCTCTGCAAGGTTAACTCTACTCCGCCAAAATGCAGATTGCCTAGAAGCACATTCTCTTGTTGGATAAAGCGAATAAATCGCTGCAAATCGGGTGGAAGTAACTCGCTTTGCTGATTCAACGCTGCATGCACAGTAGCTACATGTGCCTCTAAGGCAACGTCGCTATAACGCGCCCAGTCTCGTGCAAGATAGTGATCGAAAGCGACATCAGTAATAATCCCGGCAAAGCGCCGCAACGGTGGCTGAAAAAAATGATGCATTTTTTTAACGTCCGGGTGCTGATCAGTATAGGCATCAATTCGTCTGTGACGAACAATCCCTTCCCGGATACCAACTGAGTACGCGGACAGATCAGAGCCGCGAACAAAATCACCACAGAATTGACCAGCAATGCGCTCCGCATCACCATTCGCGAACAGGCTATGAGCCAAAAAATTCATGCGTTCACTGCATCTTCGTGGTTTAACAACCTGCTACTATACCTGCTATGCCATATAACATGACACCAGAAGAAGTCGATCGATACAGCAGACACCTGACGCTCAACATTATTGGTGAGCAAGGGCAACAACGTTTACTGCAAAGCCATGTCCTTGTTGTGGGTCTGGGTGGCCTGGGCTCACCAGTCGCCATGTATCTGGCTGCAGCCGGCGTGGGCCAGCTAACCTTTGCCGACTTTGACACAGTTGAGCTATCAAACCTACAGCGGCAGATTGCACACACCACCGAACGCGTCGGTGAGCTAAAAACACACTCTGCCCGAGATGCCTGCCTGGCAATAAACCCGGATGTTAAAATTGACGTCATTGACTACGGTCTGGAATCCGAAGACTTGGCAAAGCTAGTGCCATCGTGCTCAGCGGTGGCTGATTGCAGTGACAACTTTCCTACCCGCTTTGCAGTTAACGCAAGTTGTGTAGAACACAAAGTGCCATTGATTACGGGTGCTGCAATTCGTTTCGATGGTCAAATTACGGTTGTACGAAGTGATAAGCCAGATACACCCTGCTACCGCTGCCTATATGCAAATGGCAACAATGACACAGCAGAAACGTGCGAACAAACAGGCATCCTTGGGCCTGTGGTTGGGCTTATCGGGTGTATGCAAGCCTTGGAAATTATTAAGGTACTGTGCAACATTGGCGATGATCTGAGTGGCCGCATGTTGTTGTTTGACGGGCTGGGAATGGAATTTAACGAAATCGGTTTACGTAAAAGTGCTGATTGCCCAGTATGCAATTCATAAGTCGTTAATGGTTCGTTAGTGCGCACATAAGCATTAACCAAAGCCTATACCGCTAAGGGCTAAAGCTTGCATTCGATAGGAAAATCCTTGCACGGTTTATCAATGCAAGGTATCACTATCAGCATCGCTAACCATACTTTTGAACAACGATACGACATCAATCGCATCGTATTCATAGTTTGCATCACAAAACTCACAACTGACACTAACCTTGCCCTGCTCTTTAACAACGTCCAGTGCCTCTTGCTCTCCAAGCCCCATTAGCATACCGTCGGTACGCTCCCGAGAGCACGAACATCTAAACTGCAAGGGTTCAGGAGCATACAAACGCACGGTCTCTTCATGGTAAAGCCGATGCAGAATGGTTTCAGCCTTTTCCTCCAATAGCTCCTCTTGAGTGATTGTCTCCGCCAGGGTCGCAGCACGCTGCCAACCATCAACATCCTGCTCCTGATCATTACCAGGCGGCAGACTCTGAAGCAGTAAACCAGCAGCGACATTGCCAGACACACTAAGATGCATGGTGGTATCCAGTTGCTCACTGCGTGCAAAATATTGTGTTATCCCTTCGGCAACCGAGTTTCCTTCTAGCGGCACAATACCCTGATAGGGCTCTGAGTAAGCATCAGCTTCAATGCTGATAGTCATACGGGCATCATTACCAAATGCTTTTTGTAGAGATGCATCAGCCGGTGTTTCACTCCAACGTGCCAGACCACGGATATCACCTTCATTGGTGATTTGTACAACAAGCAAATGAATTGGGCCATTACCGCGCACCTGCAAAGTAATTTTGCCTTCATATTTTATGGTTCCGGCAAGCAACGAAGTGGCAACAAAAACTTCTCCGAGCACCTGCGCTACCGTACCCGGGTAATCGGTACGTGCCGTTGCATCAGCCCAGACTTTTTCCAGGCGAACCAGATGTCCACGTACATCGCATGATTCAATTAAAAAGCGGTGTCGTTGATCGGCGTTACGCATCAGAGGTAGTCCTGTAGTAGTAATTACCGATAAGTGGTGTGAGATACATCGGTATTTGATAACAAGCAATAAACAATAAAAAAGGTTCCATCATTGCACCAGGCAGCGCTGCCAGGAACAAAGCAACAGCACGATTACCTGTCATTACACCAAGCATAACAGGCCTCGCTGCACCAAATAGGCGATTAATCAGCAAACCCGCCATCTGTAAAACAACATTGACAATAGTGGCAAATAACAGCGTTTTAAAGAGCAAAATAGGCTTATCCCAAACAGTGTGAATAGCGCTCATCAAACCAATGACCACAAATGCAAGTAAGATTGCAGCAACTCCATCGCAAGCCTGTTTTTGTTTTGGTGTTTGTGGACCCAGCCAATAAGTTCTGAGCAACGCAGATAGCAACCACGCCAGAGCGATCATGCAAAAAAGTAAAAATGGCCCTTGCCAGACAACCTTTGTAACAGAAAAGTGCGGTGACAAGAAAAAGACAGGAAATACGCTCAGAGGCAATAGTACAGTTGATACAAGCAACAATTGAATACTGGATCGTCCATCGCCGCCAAGCATCATGACAACGCTTGGCCCACCGGTGATACTGGATGCTGATGCTACCAACAATATTGGTATCTGAATGTGCTGCGGCACAGATAAGATGTGCATTGCGGCAAGCAGCAACAAAGGTAACAGTAACTGCATGGCAAGCACCAGCCAAATACTCTGCCTTATGTTGCTAAACAGCTGGGGTAAGGTGGAATTCAGCTGCAAGAAAGAGACAACAAGCAACAACAGCATAAGTGGCGCAATAGCATGACGCATAGGCTCCGCTGCCGCTGGCAGAGCAATTGCCATCAGCAAGCCTAAAGGCAATACCCATTTGCCACGATGCCCTATCGCCACAAGAAGTGATTGCATACTCACCTGTGTACTATCACAGAGTTAGCCTCATCACCCTGGCATCACTTCGGAAGATCTATCCAGCACAGCAGATATTAACAAGCCGGCGCAGGCACAGCTGCACCCTTACTAAATTATGCAAGTAAGCATGGATAGCAATTCACACTACCTGACTATCACTTCCATAAGCACAACCTGCACTCCATCAACAGCACGCGCCACTTGATCCACGTTATAAAAATCGCTTTCTTCATCAACAAAACCAGAGATGATAATTTCGTTTTCTATGCTTCTGATATGTACATTAACCAGTGAAGTAAAAGGGGAAGATTTCAACGCATTAAACACTTTGATAGAGAGATCACTACCATCGGTAAATCTGGATAAATTATTCCGGTTAGCTGGCAAATTCGCTGCTAGAGAACCACAAGCCTGCAAAAAGGGCAGTGTAGCCGCAGCAGTAAGCACTTTAAGAAGCCTGCGTCTTGGATGGGATAGGTCTATTCTGTCTCGCATGATATCTCTCTTGGATAAGGTTAGCTGAGCGCATATTAGCATGTGCAGGAATTAGCTTAAGGTTTGAGCTTATCGCGCAGCATGGCGTTTAATTGAGCCGGATTTGCCTTGCCCCTGGAAGCTTTCATTACAGCGCCAACAAAAAACGACAACAGTTTCTCTTTGCCGGCCCGGTATTCGGCAAGTTGTGAAGGGTTGTCCTCAATGACTTTGTCTACCAGCGCTTCAATAGCGCCGGTATCGGTGATTTGTTTTAAACCTTTTTTATCGATAATGTCGTCAGCACTGTCGCTTGATGACCACATCTCATCAAAAACCTGCTTGCCTATTTTCCCCGAAATGGTTTGATCATGCACACGGTTGAGCAAGCCTGCCATACGTTCCGCATTTACTGGTGCGTCAGTCAATTCAAGGCTTTCTTTGTTCATTCTTGCAAATAGCTCACCCAATATCCAGTTGGATGCAAGCTTGGGTGCAAATGCTTGTCCGGCAATAACCGCTTCAAAATAATCTGCTGTTGTACGATCTGCTGTGAGTGCCGCTGCATCATCTGGTTTTAATTCAAATTCGGTTACGAATCGCTCTCGGCGCACTGTTGGCAGTTCAGGCATCTCCTGCCTGATGGATTCAATAAAAGATGGCTCCACAAGCAAAGGCGGTAAATCCGGATCCGGAAAATAGCGGTAATCGTTCGCTTCTTCCTTTGATCGCATGGAACGTGTTTCATCTTTGTCTGCATCGTACAAACGTGTTTCCTGGACAACTTCCTGACCTGATTCCAGCACATCCATTTGACGTTCCACTTCAAATTCTATTGCACGCTCAAGAAAACGAAAGGAATTAAGATTTTTGATTTCTGCACGTGTGCCAAATTCACTTTGCCCCTTGGGCCGAATCGATACATTGGCATCACAACGAAACGAACCTTCCTGCATGTTGCCATCACAGATATCAATGTAGCGAACCAGCGAATGTATGTGTTTGGCATAGGCAACGGCTTCCTGAGCACAGCGCATATCGGGCTCAGATACAATTTCAAGCAGTGGTGTACCGGCTCGATTTAGATCAATTGCCGTGCTGCCTTCGAACATATCGTGCACCGATTTACCCGCATCTTCCTCTAAGTGTGCACGCGTAAGACCGATGTTTTTTTCAGTGCCATCGGGCATCACTATCCGTACAACACCCTCCCCGACGATGGGCAAGGCCATTTGCGATATTTGATAACCTTTAGGTAAGTCAGGATAAAAATAGTTTTTCCGCGCAAACTGCGAACGCTCAGTTATGGCCGCATCTGTTGCTAAGGCAAAGCGGACTGCCATACGCACAACATCTTTATTAACCACAGGAAGAACACCAGGCAAGCCAAGGTCAACCGCATTAGCTTGCGTATTTTGTTCAGCGCCAAAAGCTGTGGAAGAGCCCGAAAATATTTTACTGCGCGTGGCCAGTTGCGCGTGAATTTCAAGGCCGATCACTGTTTCCCAGGACATATCTGCCTCACTCTATGCCGTTAGGTGCAAGCGTGTGCCAATCGGTCGCTTGCTGAAATTGATATGCTGCATTCAGCACGCGCACTTCATCAAAATAATTACCCAGTAACTGCAAGCCAACAGGTAAGCCATCAACCATGCCGCAGGGCATTGATAGCGCCGGCAAGCCGCTTAAGTTCGCAGATACGGTATACAGATCATTCAGGTACATCGATACCGGGTCGTCTGATTTTGCACCGGTTTCAAATGCGGGCGTTGGCGTTGTTGGTCCAGCGACAAGATCAACATCGGCAAAGGCATTAGCAAAATCATCACTGATTAAACGCCTCACTTTCTGCGCTTTTAAATAATAAGCATCGTAATAACCTGCTGATAAGGCATAGGTGCCAATCATGATGCGACGTTTGACTTCCGAGCCAAAACCCTCATCACGCGAACGCTTGTAAAGATCTTCAATATCCTGCGCATTCTCACAGCGATGCCCAAAACGTACACCATCAAAACGCGAGAGGTTACTGGACGCTTCCGCAGGTGCTACAACATAGTAGGCAGGAATGCATAATGACTGATTAGGCAGCGATACTGATTTCAGGGTTGCACCGAGCTTTTCCATCTCTGCCAAAGACGATTGAACACAGCTGGCAACAGCATCATCAAGACCAGCTGAAAAATACTCCTCGGGAACACCGATTTTTAAACCAGTGAGGGGCTGCTGCAAAGAGGACGAAAAATCAGGTACCGGTTCGTGGCTGCTGGTGCTGTCGCGCTCATCTTCACCCGCCATTGCTTGCAGTAACATAGCGCAATCTTCTGCGGTGTGTGCTAGCGGGCCACCTTGATCAAGGCTGGATGCGAAAGCGATCATGCCATAGCGCGACACACGGCCATAGGTAGGCTTAATACCTGTCAGGCCACAAAAAGCCGCTGGTTGTCTGATGGATCCACCGGTATCTGTGCCGGTTGCGGCCGGAGCAAGTCGCGCTGCAACCAGCGCCGCACTACCTCCCGATGAACCACCGGGTACACACTTTCGGTTCCAGGGATTGGCAACAGGACCAAAATAGCTGTTTTCATTGGATGAGCCCATGGCAAATTCGTCCATGTTGGCCTTACCCAAATTAACCATGCCGGCTGTGTCCAACTTGCTAACAACCGTTGCGTCATAGGGTGCGACAAAGTTTTCGAGCATACGAGAGCCGCAGGTGGTCAAAACATCCTTGGTACAAAAAATGTCCTTTTGTACAATGGGTATGCCAAGCAACGGGCTATCGTCACCTGCTTTGCGTTTTTCGTCAGCGGCAGTAGCGGCTTTTTTAGCTGCCGCGCCTGTGACGGTGATCAACGAGTTGAGATCACCATCAAGGCGTTCTATCCGCTCAAGGTAATGATTCGTCAATTCGCTGCTGGATATTTCACCAGAAGCGAGCAGTCTGGACTGCTCTGCCAGAGTTTTTTCATGCATGGGTGGGGTCGATTCCGATAAGCGGGACGGTAAGGTCAGATATTGATCAATCGGCTCATTATTCTATGACTCGGGGCACCAGAAAGTAACCATCACGGGTGTCTGGCGCTGGCGATTGCAGAGTTTCCCGCTGATTTTCTTCACTGACAGTATCATCACGCAGGCGCAAGCTGCTATGCCCGGGGTGGGCAAGCGGCTCTACACCGTCTGTATTCGCTGCCTCAAGCTGCTCAACCAGCGTTAGCACGTTACTGAGGTCTTTTGCCAATGGCGCAAGTGCCGCCTCTTCGAGCCCGATTCGCGCCAGATGCGCAATGCCTTTCACATCTTTTTCAGTTAAGTCCACGTTTTTCTCTGCAATCACATTCTATGACGCAAAATTTAGCATAATGGGCAAGCTGGCGCTTTAATTGTGTACGGTATGGATAAGATGAATAGTATGAACAACCGCGTAAAGCTTGCGCAATGAACGAGGTGAATAGCATGGATCACAGCGAATCGAGTGCTGAGCGTATCGAACAGCTCGAATTAAAGTTGATGGATCTTGAAATGTCGTTGCAACAGATTAACGATGTGGTGCTCAAGCATTACCACGAAATTGAGGCCTTGCAGCAGGCCAATAAAGTACTGGAAATGCGCCTTGCCAACTCGATGGACGCAAATGGTGCTCTACCAAGTGTGAAAGATGAGCTACCACCACATTATTGATTGACCGGGGTAGCTGTACATCGACACTTTATTCCAACAGACAGCGACATCACCCTCCCAGAAGCAAAATGCCATTGTTGATCCTGTACTGCGGCACGATGAGATTCCTGTCGGCGAATTGCGACTCAAAAACACGACCGGCAAGGTCATAGCGTGAGCCTCTGCAACTGTCGACAAAACCACCCAGCCATGGTTTATCTTTAAATTGCTCCCCACCTACGGGCAGTAGCTCAACTGGACAGCTAAAATCCGTCCCGACACCAATACCCACAAACCACTCAGCCTCGCGAGATCGCAGGCTATTTTTCGCCCAATCTGGTTGACGAGAACGTTTGGACTGAGGATCATCAAGCGCAGCTGTGGAGTTTTGAAGCGCCTCAATATCAGCGGCGGTACGTCGGTAGACGATGACTGGACGGCCTTCCCAAAGCACAATGTGTGTCTGGCCGGGTGTTAACCGGCTGATATCAACACGCTGGGTTGGTACCACACGAGTACTTTCATCACTGGAAAAGACCATAGATAAAACAACATACATAACAGCCAGAAAGCCCAGGGCGAGCATTAACTTGGCCGCAACACGCAGCCGTAAACGATGTTGCTCCTGCGCTGCTACGTTGATATCGCTTCGTGTTCTTATGGGCATTTGTCTTTCAGTTTTACGTGTTTTACTGTTACGTGTTCTACGCAGATGTGGCCTACCAAGGTTGTGTCTTGCATGACTGAAACACAACACAAACCCGATCGGGCCGAGCCATTAATCTACATCACCGCCCTGCAAAGCGAGCAACTCGCTGCAGCTAAGGCGCTATCAATGCAGTATGGGTGGCCACTAGCCCAAACACAAGATGATCAGTGGGCATTGCAACTACAGCCTGATAAATTGGTGCTTCGAAGAGCAGATGGGCTCGCATACCACATTGATTTTCTGCATGGCAAAGCCGCAAAGCACGCACGCGAGGCCGACTTATCGCGTCAGCCTTTAGCACGAGCAATGGGTTTACGGGCATTTAAAAAACGCTTTGACCGAATGCCTGTTGTTGCTGACGTCACGGCCGGATTTGCACAGGATGCATGGCTCATCGCGGCGCTGGGTTGCCATGTGCACCTTGTTGAACGATTAAACGTGCTGTATGAGATGCAAAACGATGCGCGACGCAGAGTACTCGAATACGAACCTGGCTCATTGAGTTCAATCATAGCCGGCAGAATGCTGTGCCACCTTGGTTATGCGACACAATGGCTGCAGAATACCAGCGATAACAAACCGGACATTGTGTATCTCGACCCGATGTACCCTGCTACCAATAAAAAAGCACTGGTTAACAAAGGGATGCAAATACTGCATGATCTGGCAGGCCCTGATCATGGTAACGAGGCACTGCTAGCCGCAGCACTCGCCACAGCCCAATATCGCGTTATTGTAAAAAGACCCAAAGGTGCACCGCATATTGTTGGCAGTGACGCCTGGGGCGGTCAACTCACAACTATCAACTCACCAGCAACGCGGTTCGATGTTTACCATGTGACCAATTAGTTTTTTTAGCTGCAAAAGATAACGGCAGGGTTTAATCACGCATATTTTGAAACTGCAGCGGCAGACCAAGCTCTGCCGATTTCAATAGACTCATAGTCGATTGCAGATCATCACGTTTTTTACCCGTCACACGCAATTGCTCACCCTGTATCTGAGCCTGAACTTTGATCTTGGATTCCTTGATTTTAGAAACCGCCTTTTTGGCCGTTTCCTTATCGATACCCACGCGGACCTTAATCACTTGCTTGACACCCTTGCCGGAATTTTCAACCTTACCGGCATCAAGACAGGCTATATCTATTGAGCGTGCAGCGAGTTTTTGATACAGGATTGGGTGCATCTGCTGTATTTGAAAGTCACTGTCTGCACTAAGAACCACTGCACCATCGGCTAATTTGGCGTCAGCCGACGTACCTTTGAAATCAAAACGGTTTGTAATTTCACGATGCGCCTGATCGATCGCATTGCTAAGTTCATGTTGATCTACTTCTGATACAACATCGAATGAAGGCATAACCAATTGCTCCGGTTCGGCTATTATGGAAGGCATTCTACCAAGCCCTATTTTAGCAATATTGACGAGATAACGCTGTGACGCGATGGATTCTAATTACCGGTGGCCTGCTTTCCGGGTTGGCGGTGCTGTTGGGTGCATTTGGTGCACACGCACTGAAACACAGCCTGGATGCGCAGGCGCTGGGTTGGTTTGATACCTCTAATCGCTATCTTACAACGCATGCGCTTGGCCTAATCGCCTGCGGCCTACTACCCGTTTGCAGGCACTCTGCGAGAGCAGCGATTGCCTTCGTACTCGGTGTACTCCTGTTTTGTGGCAACCTCTACTTAATGACATTCACTGGCATTACCAGGCTAGGTATTATCACCCCATTCGGTGGCCTGGCTTTTATCGCAGGTTGGATTTTCTTCTGCCTGAGTGCGGAAAAGATCCGTCCCTCTCATTAGTAGAGCTACAATACCCGCCTAAATCAGTAATACAATCCAAATACAAACAGGCAACAGTGATAACGTTGACGACAGACTTGATGTACATAATCGCAGCGAATAAATACCGTTCATAGTTAACACACATACCTGAGCGGCAAATTAGTATGTCAACTAGATACAACATACAAAAACAGCAAGTACACGTAGTAAGTAAGCAGCTCACAAATACCCGCGAAAAAAAGGCAAAAAAATATGATTTCCAATACAAATTCAGGTGATGACATCATTGAGCCTAGACGTGACTACACTGCGAACACGCTGGCTCGCGAGCAACTTGCGAAAACGCCGCTACAACAATTTGAACACTGGATGCGTGAGGCCCGTGCTGCCAATATTATTGATGCCAGCGCAATGGCCTTGTGTACAGCGGATAATTCAGGGCAACCGCATGTTCGCATGGTGCTGCTAAAGCGTGCCAATGAAAAAGGATTCGCATGGTTTACCTATCAGGAAAGTGATAAAGGACAACAGCTTGCTCAAAATCCTAAAGCCAGCTTACTTTTTTACTGGCGCGAGCTTGAACGCCAGGTTCGTATTGAAGGCGCAGTAACCAAACTCACCGCAGCTG